>NZ_JBHVVI010000009.1:0-143116 GCF_042883685.1 Kitasatospora sp. NPDC058190 | reverse complement strand
CCTTAGACCCGTACCATTTATGTGAGCCGGTGTGGGTTTTGCCCCCCGCTGGCCCCCTGGGGTCGACCGCCCCGGGTGTGGTGTGCCGCCCGCCGCGCGGGGCCCGGCACACCTCACCGGACGGGTGAGGGAAGTGCATCAGACCGAGGTCGGGGTCACGGATCGCGGACCGTCGGCCGGCTCCCCGCCAGCGGCGGTGTCGGCGGTCGCGACGGGCCGCGGCCTGCGCGGGATGCCCAGGGCGCAGAGTCCGCCGAACACCACCACGCCGACGCCGACCCAGGTCGCCGGGTGCAGCCCGTCGACGAACGTCTGCGGGCTGAGGGCGCTGCCGCTGTGCGCGAAGACCGTGCTGAGGACGGCGATGCCGAGCGCGCCGCCGATCTCCCGGACGGTGGCGTTGGCCCCGGAGGCCTTGCCCTGCTGCTCCGGACCGGCCGAGGCGAGCACCACGGAGGCTGTGGGCGCGAAGACGAAGCCCATGCCCGCGCCACCGAGCAGCATCCCGCCGACCAGGTGGGAGTAAGGGGTGTTCGCGGTGGCCTCCAGGTTGATCCAGGCGAGGCCCACCGCCTGGAGGAAGAGGCCCAGCGCCATCAGGCGCCCGCCGCCCACCTTGTCGGTGACGGCCCCGGCGACCGGCGCGATGACCATCGGCATCAGGGTCCAGGTCAGGGTGAGCACACCGGCCTGGAGGGGGGTGCGGTGCGGAGCGACCTGGAGGTACTGGGAGAGCATGAAGATCGAGCCGAAGACCCCGAAGTACATGCCGGCGGAGACGACGTTGGTCAGCACGAAGGCCCGGGAGCGGTACAGGCTGAGCGGCAGCAGCGGGTGCTCGGCGCGCAGCTGCCAGAGCACGAAGAGGACCAGCAGCACCGCGCCGCCGATGAAGGCGCCCAGGATGCGGCCCGACGTCCAGCCGTCCTGCTGGCCGTTGACGATGCCCCAGACCACGGCGACCAGGCCGACGGTGGCCAGCAGCATGCCGAGCAGGTCCAGGTGGGTGTCGGGGACCTTGCTCTCCTTCAACGCGAAGACCACCAGCGGGACGGCGACGACGCAGACCGGCACGTTGATCCAGAAGATCCACTGCCAGGCGAGGCCGTCCACCACCGCGCCGCCGACCACCGGGCCCAGCGCGATGGCCAGGCCGCTGAAGGCGGACCAGAGGCCGAGCGCCAGGCTGCGGCGCTTGGCCGGCACGGCGGCGGCCAGCAGGGTCATCGAGAGCGGCATCACGGCGGAGGCACCGAAGCCCTCGACGACCCGCCAGAAGATCAGTTGGTCCGTGGTCGTGGAGAGCCCGCAGCCGATCGAGGCGAGCGTGAAGACGGCGATGCCGCCCAGGAAGATCTTCCGCCGGCCGAAGCGGTCGCCCAGCGCGGCTCCGGTGAGCAGCAGGCAGGCGAAGCTCAGCACGTAGGCGTTGACGAACCACTGGAGGTCCTGGGTGCCCGCGTCGAGCTTGACGGCGAGCGTGTGCAGCGCCGTCGACACGACCAGGTTGTCGAGCGCCACCATGAACATGGGCACGCTGCAGGCGACGATCGACAGCCAGACCGGGATGTGGCGACCGCTGCCGGCCGCGGGTGGCAGGGCCCCACCCGAACTATTCGTCGTGCTCATGACACTCCTTACTGGAGGCCGTCCCGCGGGACCTCCGCGGAACGCGCGGTCGTGCTGGATGAGGACAGCAGAGGGCGTCGCCACCGGGCGCTGGCGCCCGGTGGGGCGCGCCCCGGCCCGGGGCGGGGGACCCCGGGCCGGGAGTGCGGGGGCAGGACGGCAGGGCCGCCCGGGTCAGCGGCCGGCGCCGCCCTCGGCGGCATCCAGCCGTGCCTGCTCGGCGAGGTGCCGCTTGGCGTTCTCCCAGGTGATCGGCAGCTCCTCCACCGGCACCTCCCAGAAGGTGAACGTCGAGTCCCGCATGGTGGAGCGCAGGCCGTTCATGATGCCGCGGTGCGGCTCCGTCCTGGCGTAGGCGTAGAGGGCGTCACGCCCCTCCCACGCGGAGAGCGTGAAGAAGGTCCGCTTCAGCGGCTGGGCGATCAGCGAGGCGCCCAACGCGCCCGGCGCGGAGCGGACCTGGCGCCACGCCGACAACGACTTCAGGAAGAAGCGCGGCACATCGGCGAAGGACCGCACCTCGAAGCGGGATGCCATGACGAACGCCTGCGTGTTCGGCGAGGCCGGATTCGGAATCGTCCAGGGAAGAGTTGGCACCGTACGCCCGCCTTCATGCTTGGTGAGTGACGGTGTCTATATTAGACAGCGCCAGTACCCAATGACTAGTCGAGCGCACCGTCAACTTCCGGCCCCCGGGCGCACATCGGCCTGTGCCCGCCATCAGCGCCCCCGGCGTCCCCGCGCCCGCGGTCGACGGCCTCGGCCGCGCCTCTGTCGGCAGCCCTCGCCCTCCCACCTGGCGAGTGGCAGTATCTACAGAAAGGGACATGGCAGTATCTAGATCGAGACCGTGTGGCCGTAGCCGATGCCAGCCGAGGACAAGACGAATTGCGAATCTCCGAGTTGACCCGCCGCAGCGGGGTCCCGAACGCGACCATCAAGTTCTACCTGCGCGAGGGGCTCCTGCCCCCGGGCCGCGCCACCTCCGCGACCCAGGCCGAGTACAGCGAGGCGCACCTGCGGCGACTGCGGCTGATCAGAGCCCTGATCGGAATCCGCGGACTGAGCGTGAACGCCACCCGGGAGGTGCTGAACGCGGTCTCCGAGCACGAGGCCGACGTGCACCAGGTGCTCGGACTCGTGCTCGGCGCCAGGCCCGTGGACAAGGACGAGGAGCCCGGCCACGAGCCCGGCATGTCCGACGTGGACGCCCTGGTGGAGCGGATGGGGTGGCAGCTCTCGGAGCACGCCCCTGCCCGGAGCGTGATCGCCGAGACCCTGGAGACGCTGCGCTCGCTCGGCGCGGACTTCAGCTGGCGCACCCTGATCCCGTACGCGGAACTCGCCCAGCAGACCGCCGCACTGGACCTGGACCAGCTGAAGAACACGGACGACTCGCTCGAACAGGCCGAGCGAGCCGTCCTGCTGACGATCCTGCTGGAGCCGGCCCTGCTGGCGCTGCGCAGGATGGCCCAGGAGCACGAGTCCGCGGTGCGGCACGGCGGCTGAGCGCCCGCCCCGCGGGCGCGGCGGGCGCCGGCATCACCCCTCGACGTCCACCCGCTCGCTCTCGGTGTGCTGCGGCGGCTCCTCCTCACCCGGGTGGACGTCCGGGTGGACTCCCAGCCCCAGGCACAACAACTCGACCAGGCTGAACGTGAGTTGCTGGTGCCGCTCGCTGGGGACCGTTCCCCCTCGGACGGTGTTCCACAGAGCCATGTCCCGTACCTGCCTTTCGGCACCGGCCGCCGAGCGGACCGGAATCGGAGTGTGACACTGGTCGAGGTGCGGTGGGCGGAACCGGACGGGAGTCAGGCCTTCCCGCCGGAGGGCAGCTCGGTACCGGGCGGGAGCCTGAAGATGGAGAGGTACCTCACCTCGGTGTCGGCGACGAAGTCGCTGTGCACCGAGCCGGCCGAGGCCGCGAAGACGTCCCCGGTGCCCATCGGCACGCCCTGGTTGCGCATGGTCCCGCTGATCACGTAGAGGAACTCGGCGTGCTCGTGGACGTGCGGTCGGGTCCGGTATCCGGGCTGACCCTCGACCAGCGCGATGTGGTAACCATCGCCCTGGCCAGGATCTTGGCACGGGCTTTTCCGTCGGGGCCCCACGGAATCCACCGGATCCCGTCGAACGCGCCGACCCGTGCGATGTCCCAGCCTTCGAGTGACGGCGTCTTCGGCTCCTGGGTCGGCCCCTCCACCGGTTCCTCCGGCGCTTCCTCCGGTGACGGGGTGTCCGATCGGTCGCGGCTCACCGGCCCGGCAGCTCGCGCAGCAGCTGGGCCGCGGCCTCCATACCGGAGGAGTAGGCCGCCTCGTGCGAGCCGATCTGGTCCCAGTGCAGCGCCTTGGAGTGGAAGTAGGAGCCGCAGAGCTTCACCCGGGTGCCCTCGTTGACCCGGTAGATGTCCTTCTGCAGCTCCCGCACCCGCACGTCGATGATCGGGTGGGTGTACGGGAACTCGGCGATCACGCGCTCCGGGTCGACCTCGCCCGGATAGTCCAGGGTGACGAAGTAGTCCTTCTCCGCGGTGAAGCCGTGCAGCTTGTTCATGTAGTACGCCACGTAGGTGCGGGCCTCGCCGCCGTCGACCGCCACCTTGCCGTAGTTCCACGCCTCCCAGCGGCTGCGGTCGCCCGGCATCACCGAGGCGTCGGTGTGCAGGATGACCCGCGAGCCGTTGTAGCGGATCGGGGTGAGCACCTCGCGCTGGCGCTCACTGGGGTTCTCCAGCAGGGCGAGCGACTCGTCGGCGTGGGCGCCGAGCACCACGTAGTCGAAGGTCTCGCTGCCGCTCGCGGTGGTCACCGTGACCGAGTCGGCGTCCTGGCGGATGCCGATGGCCGGCTCGGCCGTGCGCAGCTCGGCGCCGATGGCGGCGATCGCCTTGCGGACGTAGGAGACGGACCCGCCGCTGACGGTGCGCCAGTCGACCCGGCGGCCGCCGAGGCCGCCCTCGTCGTGGCCCAGGAAGAAGGCGATCACCGTGGCGGCGGGCATCTCCCAGATGAGCTCGGCCGGCACCGACCAGACCGCCGAGGCGAGCAGGATCACGTAGGAGTGGCGGAACTCCTCGCTGTAGCCGCCGCGGTCGAGGTACTCCCCCAGCGGGATGTCGGCGAGCTTGCGCACGAAGTCCTTGCGCCCCTCGGTGTGGAAGCGGTGGGCCTCACGCCAGATCGTGAGGAACTGCGGGTACCTGTCGCCGTACTTGGCCGCCACCTCCTCCTCGCTCCACTCCAGCTCGTTGGTGCCGTACTCCAGGCCGCTGTCCAGGTCGAAGAAGTTGAAGCCGCCGAGGTGCTGCACGGCGCCCACGCCCAGCTCCTCGAAGAACCGGAAGATGTTCGGGTAGGCGGGGCGGTTGAAGACGACGAAGGCCGTGTCGATGCCGAGGATCCGGCCGTTCTCCTCGACCTCGACGGTGTTGGCGTGGCCTCCGAGGCGGTCCTCCCGCTCGAAGACGGTGATCCGGGCGTGCTCACGCAGGTGGTAGGCGGCGGAGATCCCGGCGACACCGGCACCGACGACGGCGACGCGGGGGGTGGGGTTCAGCGGCATGGCTGTGTCCTTCACAGTCCGGTGGGGATGGGCGAAAGCTCGGTACGGCGCAGGGCGCCGGGGCGCCCGTGCTCGACGGCGACGGCCAGGACGTGCTCCGGGCCGGGGTGCAGCAGGTCGAACCACCAGCGGTCGCCGGCGCCCGCCGGCTGCTCGAAGTCCTCGACGGTGATCCGGCCGGCTGCGGGCCCCCGGAAGCGGAACCCGCCGAGTCCCCGGGTCATCCCGGTGCCCAGGGCCTTGAGGTACGACTCCTTCAGCACCCACACCTCGCTCAGCCGGGCGTGGCGCGCCGCGGGTTCGAGGGCGGCCAGCTCCGCGCGTTCGGCGGCGGCGAAGTGGCGGCTGAGGTGGCCGGCCGACGCGGGGTCGGCCGGCGCGCGCTCCACGTCCACACCGCAGGCGCGGTCCTGGGTGACCACGCAGGCGATGAGGCCGTCGGTGTGCGAGAGGTTGAACCTGACGCCCTCGCACTCCGGCTCCGGCTCGGGCCGGCCGAACTCGCCGAGCCGGAACCGCCAGCCGTCCGGCGGACGGCCGGTGCGGGCGCTGAGCGCGTGGCGGCAGAGCAGCCGCGCGCCCAGGTGGCGGCGCCGGGCGCCGGCGGTGCGCAGCCGCTCGTGCCGGGCCCGTTCCTCGTCGGTGAGCAGCGCGAGCCCGCCCCGTTCGGCGGCGAAGGCGGCCACGGCGTGCTCGGGCAGCAGCCACAGGTCGACCGCGTCGGAGCGGATCGACCGCCTGGTCGCACCGGCCTCCTCCCCCACGTTGCTCGCTCCTCGGTCCTCGGCCATCGGTGATCGGTGATCGGTGGTCAGTCGCGGGCGGCGGACAGGTCACCGGTGCGCTCCGCGAGCGGGAACTGCCAGTGCGAGAACAGCCGGTTCTCCCGGTACAGGTGGCGCAGCACCCGCATCACCTCGTCGATCACGCCCGGGTCCGTCACCGCCTGGTGCGGGTACCACTGCCGGCGCAGCCGTTCGAGCTGGAGCAGCAGCAGCGCGCCGCTCGGCAGCGGGTCGTCCAGGGCGCCGTGCGAGTGGACGAAGGTGAGCACGCAGGCGGCCGCGGCGTGCAGCAGGCAGTACTCCTTGGCCAGGTCGAAGAGTTCGGCCGACTGCCCGTACTCCCGGCCTCGTCCGTCCCGCAGCGCGGCGTTGCGCTCGGCCAGCGGACCGGCCTGGGCGAGCAGATCCTCGGCCACCGCGGCGGCCCGCAGCAGCCGCTCCCGCTCCTCCTCCTTGGCCTCCTCGGCCAGCGCCCGCAGCCGGCGCAGGCCGTCCGGTGCGGCGAGCAGCGCGTCGTCCAGGCCCCGGCTGTGCAGCTCCTGCTCCCAGGGCCGGTAGGGCGGCATGGCCCGGTCGATCCCGTAGAGCACGGCCGCCCGTTCGACGGCGGCGGCCCGGGCCTCCTCGCCCGCCCCGGTGGCCGAGGCCAGCAGGCCCTCCAGCTGGCTGCCGAGGTTGCGCAGGTTCACCACCGTGTTGCCGTCGGCGAAGTTGGCCACCAGCAGGTCGCGCAGCATCTTCTGGTAGACGCCGTAGTGCGGGTGGCCGCGCAGGAAGAACCGGGCGCCCAGCACCACGCTGAGCTGCGACATGGTCCGCTCCAGTACGGTCGGCACGAGGTACTTCGCCACCGACGACCAGACGCTGGCCTGCTGCGGCACCACCTGGAGCGCGCGCACCGCGCCCAGGCTGACCGCGTCGCAGACCATCAGATCCGCGAAGACCTCGGTCAACTGGCGCCTGCTGTACGGGATGTCGCTGACCGCCTTGCCCAGGATCACCCGGCCCTCGGTGAAGTCGAGGGTGAGCCGCAGCCCGGTGTCGACGGCCGACAGCGCGATGCCGCTGATCTGCGCGCGGGCGGTCTGGGTGGCCTTGATCGCGATCTCCAGGCCCTGGCCCTCGGTGCCGACCAGGGCGGAGTCGGGCACGAAGACCTCGTCGACCTCGATTCCGCTGATGTCCATCGCGCGCAGGCCGTGCAGCCGCTCGCCGGGCAGCTCGACCACCGAGCCGACCGGCGTCCGGCGCTTCTCCAGCACGAAGATCGAGAAGCCGCCGGGTCCGCCGCGCTCACCGGTCCGGGCGAAGACGCACATCCCGTCGGACCGGGTGGCGTTGCCGATCAGCCACTTGCCGCCGGTCAGCAGGTAGCCGCCGTCGACCTTCCGGGCGGTCATCCCGTTCGCCAGCAGGTCGCTGCCGTGGCCGCGCTCGGACAGCCCCCAGGAGAGCCGCAGACCGTGCCTGACGGCCTCCACCACGGCCCGCTTCTGCTCCTCGCTGCCGCCGATCCACACCGGCATGAAGGCGAGGTTGGTGATGATCATCGCGGTGGCGGTGGTCGGGTCCCGGCGGGCGATCAGCCGCACCAGGTTGAACTCGGCCTCCACGTCGCCCGCCCGGCCGCCCTGGGCGGCGGGCAGGGCGTACTCGGGCACGCCCCAGCGGCGCAGGTCGTTGACGAAGGTGTGCGGGTACTGCTCGCGCTCGTCGTGCTCCATGATCTCGGTGAACGGCATCCGGCTGCCCGGGTCGTGGGGGTCGCCGAGATGTGCTTCGAGCCTGGCCGCCAGTGCGGTCAGATCGGCCTTGGGCATCAGGATTCCTCTCGGGAGACGGCGAGCCGGACGGGCAGCGCGGTGAACAACCGGTCACCGTCGCGCAGCGCGGCGACGGCGTCGAGCGCGGGCAGCAGCACGGACCCGTACCGCCGGGGGTCCGTCCCGTCCGCGCGGGCGAGCAGGTAGCCGAGCACCGCACCCAGCCAGCCGGTCGAGCCGGGCTCGGTGCCGTACAGCGAGCGGTGGCGGTTGGCGCGCCACAGCTGGACGCAGCAGGCGGCGGCGTGCAGCCAGCTGTACCGCTCGGCCAGGTCCACCAGCGCGTTCGGGTCGGCGCCGGGCCGCCGGGCCGCCGCGGAGCGCGCGCCGAGCCCGGCCACCGCCTCGGTCAACTGCTCGACCAGCGCGGTGGTGCCGGCCGCGGCCGGGTCCGCCGCCGGCTCGGCGGCCGCCCGCGGCAGCCCGTCCAGCACCGGGTCCGCGCCCCGGGCGAAGAGGTCCAGCCGGGCCGGGACGTACGGCGGCAGCTCCGCGTCGAGCGTGAAGACCGTCCGCAGCCGCGCCTCGGCCTCCTCGGTGGGCCCGGCGTGCTCGGCGGCCCGCTCGACCAGGGTGGGCAGCTGGCCGGCGAAGGACTTCAGATTGGCCAGCGCGCTGGCGTCGATCACCCGCACCACCGCCGAGTCGCGCTGGACCTTCTGGAACAGCCCGTCGCGCAGCACCGAGCGGGTGGCGAGCACCGAGGCGCAGCGCCGGATCAGGTCGTCCGAGGCGTCGGCCACCACGTGCTTGGCCGCCAGCCCCCAGACGCTGAACACCTCCGGCACCACGTGCACCCCGCGCGCGGCGGACAGCGCCACCGCGTCCGCGGCCAGCAGCGCCGCCGAGGCCACCGCCAACTCGCGGCGGGCGTACGGCGCCCGGGTGAGGACGGTGCGGCCGACCCGGCGGGTCCGCGCGAAGTCCAGGGTCAGGCGCACCGCGGTGTCGGCGCACCCGAGGCTGCCGGCCATGCTCATCAGCCGGACCGCCTGCTGGGCCTTGACGGCCGTCTCCAGCGCCTCGCCGCGCCGGCCGACCAGTGCCCCCTCGGGCACCGGCAGGCCGGTGAAGCGCAGCCGGGCGAAGTCGATGCCGCGCATCCCGCCGGTGCGGGGGGCCGGCAGACGGGCGAAGTGGTCCGCGGGCAGCCCGGCCGGCTCCAGCAGCACGGCCGAGAAGGCGCCCGGGCCGCGCTCACCGGTGCGGGCGACCACGTAGACCGCCTCGCAGCGGTGGCCGAGGCCCACCATCCACTTCTCGCCGTCGAGCAGCCCGTCCGGGGAGAGCCGGACCTCGCCCGCGAGCAGGTCGCTGCCGTGCTCCGCCTCGGTCAGCGCGAAGGCCACGGCGCCGCCGCGGCGCAGGATCTCCGCGGCCCGCCGCTGCTGCTCCTGGCTGCCGTGCAGCTGCAGGCAGGTCGCCGCGATGATGCTGAACATGGTGCCGGGCATCACGTTGACGTCCCGGCGGGCGGCGGCCCGCACCAGGGTCAGGCTGCGGTCGAAGGACTCGAAGGTGCCGCCCCACTCCCGGGGCAGGTAGTTGAGGTGGAAGTCGGCCCGGCGCAGCGCCTCGCACAGGTCCTCGGGGAACTCGTCGTGCTCGTCGCGGGCCACGGCCGCCGCGAAGCCGTACGGGTTGGCCGCGTCGGTCGGGTCGCCGAGCAGCAGCTCCAGCGCCTCGGGGGTGAGGGCGGCGGGCCGGTCGGCGCCCGGTGCGGTGGCGTTCACCGGGTGCCCGCCGAGCTGCCCAGGACCGGGGCCTCCAGCGGCACCGGGCGGTAGTCGGCGGCGGGCGCCGGGATGTGCACCCCGGCGTTGCGCAGCTGGGCCAGCCGGGTGTGGAAGGCGGCGCCGCGCATCAGGTGGTGGGCCACCTCGGCGACCCTGCGGTTGCCCGGGGTCTTGAGGTAGCTGCCGGTCACCCAGTCGTTGAAGCTGCCCATCGCCGGGCCGGTCCAGATCTGGTAGTCCATGGTGCGGTCCGCCTCGCCGGTGACCGCCCAGCGCGAGGACATCCCCAGGTACCAGCGGAAGACCAGCGCCATCCGGCGCTTGGGGTTGCCCGCCGCGCGGACCAGCTGCTCGGGGTCGCGCCGCTCGAAGTGGCGCACGCACTCCTGCCAGACGTCCTCCAGCGGCCGCCGGAAGATCTGCTGCTCCAGCTTGCCCCGCTCGGCCGCGGGCAGCGCCTCCAGGCCGTCGTGGGCCTGGTAGAGCTGGTACAGCCGCTGCGCCCGCATCGGGAAGAGGGTGCCCTTCCTGAGCACCTGGAGCTCCACGCCCATCTCGAACATGTCGGCCGCCGGGGCCATCTCGCAGTCGGCGATGCCGGCCTCGGCGAGCAGCGCCCTGGAGGCCGGGGAGGCCCCGGACTCCACGCAGGACTGGTTGACCGAGCCGGTGACGACGTACGCGGCGCCCATCGCGAAGGCCGCGGCCACCGCCACCGGCGTGCCCAGCCCGCCGGCCGCGCCGACCCGGATCGGCACGGCGTAGCGGTGCTCGCGCTGCACGGTGTCGCGCAGCCGCAGGATCGGCGGGAACAGCGCCGGCAGCGGGCGCCGGTCGGTGTGGCCACCGGAGTCGGCCTCCACCGTGATGTCGTCCGCCAGCGGGACGTGGTGTGCGAGCGCGGCCTGCTCGGCGGTGATCAGGCCCTGCTCCAGCAGGGTGGTGACCAGGGCGGCCGGGGCCGGGCGCATGAAGCGCTCGGCGGTCTCGGCCCGGGAGACCTTGGCGATCAGCCGGTTCTCGGCCACCACCTGGCCGACCGCGTCCCGGCGCAGCCCGGCCAGCCGGTAGCGGACCACGTGCGGGGTGAGGCCCATGAAGGCGGAGGCCTCCACGCAGCGCACCCCGTGGCGCAGGAACAGCTCCACCGCCTCCCGCTCCAGCCGGTCCTCGCTGGGGCTGTGGATCAGGTTGACGGCGTACGGCAGCCCGGGGACCTCGGCGGCGAACCGGGCCAGCGCCTTCCCGATCGTCTCGGGCAGCAGCCCGGCCGCGCCGTAGGAGGCCAGGAAGCCCGCCCTGGCCAGGGCGATCACCAGGTCGGCCGAGGCGATCCCGCCCGCCATCGCGCCGGCCATGTACGGCTGCCGGACGCCGTGCGCGGCCAGGAAGGCGGCCGAGCCGAGCCGGTGCGGGGGCAGCGGCGCGGCGGCGGCGAGCAGCGGCAGGCCCTCGCCCCCGGCGGCCACCGAGCCGCCGGAGACGGCTCCGATGCCCTCGGGGGTGACGACGACGGCACAGTGCTCGTCCAGGTCGGCCAGCACCTGGTAGATCCCGGCCTGGTCGGTGCTCGGGTATCGCTCCCCGTACCAGCGGAGCGGGATGTCGCGGTTGTCCATGGGTCCTCGGTTCTCCATCGGCTGTGCGGGCTCCGGCGGCTGTGCGGGCTCGGGTGGGCGAAGGCGGTCAGGCGCGGGCGCCGGGCCGGACCTCGATGGCCACGTCGGTGAGTTCGTAGATGCGCAGGCCCGGCTTCCACAGGTCCGCGTCGGCGATCACCAGCAGCCGGCCCTCCTCGCGGCGCACCTCCTTGATGTGCGCGTCGAACCGCATCTCGCCGTCGTGGCGCAGGATCTGACCGCGGTACTTCCAGCTCGTCTCGACGTCGGTGGCCATCGCGAACCGGGGCCGCTCGATGCCCTCGGCCAGGTCCTGCTCCAGCACGAACAGGCGCAGCGCCTGGAGGACCGCCTCCACGCCGAGCGATCCGGGCATCACCGGGTCGCGGTGGAAGTGGCAGTCGAAGTACCACTCGTCGGGGCGCACCCGGCGCCGGCCGTGCAGGTGGCCCCGGCCGTGCCGGCCGCCGTCGGCGACCAGGTCGACCTGGTCGACCAGCGCGAAGTGGCCGCCCGGCAGGTGCAGGTGGCCGCCGGTGGGGTCGGTGAAGGCGGGCGCGTCGGCGGGCAGTTCGATCCGGCGCACGCGCTCGGCCGGCACCTGCTCGCGCTCGATCCACGGCGGCAGGTACTCGCCGTTGTCCAGGCCCACCTGGTTGGCCAGCGCCGCGTCGCTGAAGTAGCCGAAGAGCGACTCGCCGGTGTAGAACACCTCGCCGTCGACGGAGAGTTCGTAGCTGAAGTTCTGCAGCACGGCCCCGGAGACGGCGCTGGTCATCAGCAGCTTGGAGGTGTGCCGGATGGTCCTGCCGCGCAGGTCGATGTCCTTGACCAGGGTGGCCCGCCCGTCCAGGTTGCGGATCGCGTACTTCTCGTCGGGCTTCTTGAGCGTGGCGCCGAGGTAGTAGCCGAGGAAGATGGCCGCCTGGAGGGAGCTCTCCATGTAGACGCAGTTCGGCATGTGCGGGTGGGAGTTCTGCCGGTAGTACCAGGCGTCGGCCGGCGAGTCGTACTCGCAGACCATCACCGAGCCGGGGCTCAGGTCGCCGCGGGTGCCGCTGAGCGACATCACGCGGTCGACGAACTGGAAGTCGCCGTTGGGGATGTAGGGCGCCCGGCTGGTGCGGTAGACGTCGAACTCCGGGCCCATCGCGATGCCGAGGTCGCCCTTGGCGGCGTGCGCCAGGTGCATCTCGTTGATCACGGCGGGCTCGCCGTCGCGGTTGGTCCGGCCGAGGAAGACGGGGAAGCCGCCGACCTCCGGGCGGTAGGGGGTGCCCTCCTTCTCGCGGACCTGGAGGCCGAGGTTGCGCATCCGGATGACCGGCTTGTCGCCGAGGTAGACCAGGATGTCGGCGACCACCGAGGGGCGCGGGAGCAGCGTCAGCTCCATCACCTCGACCTCGTAGCGGATCTCGCTGTGCTTCGGGGTGATCTGGCCCCGGACCTGGACGTCGATCCGCAGGTCGGTCATGCACTGGAACCGGGCGTCGGGCAGGGTCAGGTGCATGCCCTGGTGCAGCAGGTAGACCTGCAGCAGCTGGACCGCGCCCTCGGCGACCAGGGAGCCGGCCAGCACCGGGTCGTCCGGGAAGTGGCAGGCGAAGTACCAGGCGTCCGGCTGGAGGTGCTTGACCGCGCTGAGGGTGCCGAGCCCGCGCGGGCCGCCGGTGCGGTCGATGGTCACCTCGTCCACCATCCGCAGCCGCTCGTCCGGCAGCCGCAGCGCCGGGTTGATCCCCGGCGCCTGCGCGTGGTGCGGGCCGAAGACGTCGCCGGGGCGGCCCTGGGCCAGCAACTCCAGGTCGGCGGTGGTCAGGTGGTTCTTCCCGGTGTGGGCGAGCGGCTTGAAGGTGCCCTTGGTGAGCGCGGCGCGAGCGGCCCGCTCCTTGTCGGTGATCACCACGCCGAGCGGGGCGTCCAGCTCGGCCTGCGAGAAGAAGCCGGCGCAGGCGTCCTTCAGTTCCAGGATCAACTCGCCGTCCGCGTAGCAGAGGTAGCTGAAGAAGAAGATGGTGGTGTCGCCCTGGTGCACGAAGCGGTCGATGGAGATGTCGTAGCGCAGCGTCTGGCCGGTGCGGGGCAGTGGGCCGTGGAAGATCAGCGAGCTGTCCAGCAGGCGGTAGACCCGCTCGCCCTTGTTCCTGAAGTCGATGCCCAGGTAGCTGATCAGCAGCAGGTCGCACTGTCCGGCCTCGACCGTCACCGCCGGCGGCACGCCGCCGTCCACGGCGTACCAGGCGTCCTCGGGAACGTCGTACTCGGTGGTGATGGTGGCGGGCGCGAAGACGCCGGTCTCACCGGACAGCGCGGTGACGCGGGTGACGAAGTGGTACGGCTGGGCGGGCAGCCGCACCCGCTTGGCGTAGGTGTCGATGATCTCGAACTCGGGGCCGAAGACCTTGGCGACCGAGCCGGTGGCGAACTCCAGCAGGTCCGCCTCGTCCCAGATCACGCCGGAGCGCGCGGCCGCGGGGCCGGAGCCGGCGGCGGGGGTGAGCGGGACCGGCGTGTGCACGACCGGCGCGGGGAGGGCGACCGGGGCGGTGGGCTGCGGCGCGGGCTGTGCCGGGTCCGGCCGGGTCGGCGCGGGCGCGGCGTCGAGCAGCGCCTCGGCCCGGCTCAGGGTGGCGGTCTGGAGGATGCGCTGCGTCTCCATCACCACCGAGTGGGTGGCGAGCATCTGCCGGCGCAGCTCCCGGACCAGCTCGGCGGCGGGCCTCGCTCCCGGAGCGGCGGCCGGAGCAGTGGCGGCGGGAGCAGTGGCAGCAGCGGGCGCGACCGGAGCCGGGGCCGAAGCCGCGGCGACGGGCCTGGTCGCGGGCAGCAGCCGTTCGGCGGCGGCCTCGGCCGAGACGGCCACCGCGGCCGGCGGGGCCGGGGCGGCCTGGCCCGCGGGCGCTGGCGACGCCCATGGCAGGAAGGTGATCGGATCGCCGTCGAAGGCGATGACCTCCGGGTCGGCGAGGGTCGGGTCGGCGGGCATGGGCGCTGGCTCCTCCGGCGGGACGGACAGGACGGGGACGGCATGCGGACGGGTCCGCGGCAGCGGCCCGGCGGCCGGGGCGACCGCGGTCAGCCCGCGGGCGATCCGGGCCGGGATCGGGTCGCCGCCGCCCACCCGGAACCGGGTGGCGCGGCCGGTGCGGGCGGCGGAGCGGGCCGCACCGGGCTCCGGCTCCCGGCCCAGCAGCGCCGTCAGGTCCACCGGCAGGCCGTGGCCGACCAGTCGGGCGACCAGCTGGGCGACGGACTTGGTGGCCGGCACACCTCGGCGGTCGACCGGGACCGCGACGTGCGCCGCGTCGCCGAGCGTGTCGCGCACCCACCGCGAGCAGGTGGCGCTGGGCCCGACCTCGATGAAGTAGCGGAACCCGCGGTCGTAGGCGGTGCGCACCAGGCGCGGGAAGTCGATCGTGGAGCGCAGCGTGTGCGCGATCCGCCGGGCGACCCGCTCGCGGTCCAGGTCGGCCAGCGCCTCGTAGTCGTACGCGCTGAACAGTTGCAGGTCGCCGACGGACCCGGTCGGGTAGCTGTTGAGCCCGGCGAGACCGTCGAGCTCCGCGTCCACCACCGGGTTGTGCATGACCACGTTGACCGGGGAGCGCGCCGCCGGGCAGCCCGACTCGGCGATCAGCGCGGCGCACTGGGCCGGGTCGCCGGCGATGACGAGTTCCCCGGGGGTGTTGACGTGGGTGAGGTGGACCCGGTCGTGGCGGGCGAGCGCGTCCCGGACCTGCTCCTCACCGGTGAGCAGCACGAAGGTGGCCCAGACGTCCTTGTCCGGGGTCTGCTCCGGCAGCTGCCACAGCTCGCGCACGGTCCGGCGCGGGCCGCAGAGCCGGTCCTTGAAGATCGGCGTGTCGCTGATCAGGTCGTCCCGGCGGCCGCCGGACCGCCAGCCCCCGGTGGCGAAGAGCATGCTGCTCTCGCCGAGGCTGTAGCCGAAGCCGCCGTGCGCCCGGACGCCCAGCACCTCGCGGACCAGATCGGTGTAGAGGATGGCGAAGCTGGTGCCGGTGGCGAGCATGAACGGGATGTCCTCGCCCAGCCGCGCCTCCAGGTGCATCAGGTCGCGCCGCTGGGGTGCGACCTGGGTGCGCGGGTAGAGCAGTTCGGCGCGCAGCAGCCGGGCGGGTTCGTCCGCCTGCTCCTCGAACCGGTCCAGCAGGCCGGGGAAGGCCCGGAAGAAGTCCTGGCCCAGCCCCGGGTAGGAGTTGAAGGCGCCGGGGTAGACCAGCGCGACCTTGCCCTCCGGGCCGATCGGACGGGCTGTGAAGAAGGACCCCGCCGGCGTGGCCCACTCACCGCCCTTGGCGAGCGCGGTCGGCAGGTCGCGGGCGGCCAGCCGCAGTTGCAGCCGCAGCTCGGCGGCGTCCGTGCCGACCAGCACCACGCGCAGCTGCTTGCCGGGCATCGCCCGCGCCGCCTCGCGGGCGAGCCGGAACGGATCGGCGCCCTGGGCCAGCAGCTCGCGGTGCCGCTCGATCGAGGCGAGCAGTTCGTCCAGCGAGTCGGCGGACAGCGGCAGCAGCGCCGGGCCGCCGGCCCGCTGCCAGTCGCTCGGGGCGACGGCGCCGCGGGTGGCCTCGGCGGACAGCACCAGGTGGCCGTGGGCCCCTCCGGAGCCGATCAGGTCGAGCGCGGCGTACCGGCGGGACCCCTTGGCGGCGCGCAGCCACGGCCGGGACGCCTGCGGGACGTAGAGCGCGGAGGCGGCGAACGCCTCGGCCAGCTCGGGGGCCGGGCGGTGCCAGGAGCCGGTGCCGGGCAGGTAGCCGTGGTGCAGGCAGAGCACGGTCCGGATCAGTCCGGCCATGGCCGCCGCACACCCGGTGTCGCCGACCTGCGCCTTGGCGCTGCCCAGCGCCACGCTGCCGCCGCCGGCCGGGTAGACGCGGGCCAGCGCGGCGAGTTCGGCCCGGTCGGCCGCGGCGCTGCCGTCGGCGTGCGCCTCCAGGTAGCCGATGTCCGCGGCCGTGACGCCGGCTTCGGCCAGCGCCGCCTCGGCCGCCGCCACCAGGGACTCGGTGGCGGCCTCCGGCAGTTCCCCGTCCACCGGCGCGGCGTGCCGCACGGCGACCGCGTCCAGCCGGGCGTAGCCGCGGTGGGCGGGGTTGCCCGGCCGGGTGACCACGACGGCGCCGGCGCCCTCGCCGATCCGCCGCCCCTGGCCGCCCTCACCGAAGGTCAGGCCCGCCTCGGCGACCACGCCGGGCCGCAGCAGCAGGTTCTCCGCCGAGCCGGCCAGGTCCACCGCGCCGACCAGCACCGCCTCGATGTCGGGGTCGAGCAGCAGCAGCCGGGCAATCTCCAGCGCCTCGGCGGTGCCCGAGCCGTCGGAGGAGACGGTGAACGAGGGGCCGGTCAGGTTCCACAGCGAGGAGATCCGGCTGGCCATCACGTTGCCGATGTAGCTGAGCACCTCGTTGGCGACGATCGGGTCGACCACCGCGTCCCGGCCCACCGCGGCGATCGCGGCGAGCTGCTCCTCGGTGAGTTCCAGCCCGGCCCGGTCGAACTCCCGGCGCAGGAAGGCCCCCAGGCCGTAGCGGGTGAGCCGGGCGTGGGTGTAGGGCTCGGTCTCCATCGCCACCACCACCGCGATCCGGCGCGGCTCGGGCGTGCTGCGGCCCGGCGGCACCGCGCGGCTGAACCCGGCGTCGTGCAGCGCCTCGTCGGCCACCTTGGTGGCCAGCGCGTGCTGGAGGTTGTAGGTGCGCAGGTCGGCCGGCGGGATCTTGTGGTCCACCGGGTCGATGCCCACGGCGTCCACGAAGGCGCCGTGCGGCAGTGCCTGCGGGCCGACGCCGGCGGCGCGCTCCAGCGAGCCGCCGACGGTCTGCTCCAGGCCGCGCCAGCGCCGCTCGGGCAGCGGGCCCAGCGAGTCGGCACCCGCGTGCACGGCCTGCTCGAAGGCCTCCACCGAGTCGAACGAGCCGAAGTGCGCGCCCAGGCCGATGACGTCGAGGGCGGGCAGCGCGGCCACCGGCTCGGCTTCCGCGGCCTCGGGCCGCGGCTGTGAGCCCGACCGCGGGTCCGGCTGCGGCTGCGGCTGGGAGAGCACCACGTGCGCGTTGGTGCCGCCGAAGCCGAAGGCGGAGACCGCCGCCCGGCGCGGCCCGTCGCCCTGCGGCCACGGCCGCCCGGCGCGCACCAGCACCTCACCACCGACCCGGCCGTCCTTGGAGCGCACCGGGTGGTCCACGCCGATGGTCGGCGGGATGTGCCCGTTCGCCATCGCCAGCACGACCTTGAGCAGGCTGCTCAGTCCCGCCACCGTGAGCAGGTGCCCGATGTTGCCCTTGACCGAGCCGATCAGCGGCACCTTGCCCCGCTCGCCGAAGAACGCGGCCACCGACTCGGCCTCGGTGGCGTCCCCGATCGGGGTGCCGGTGGCGTGGCACTCCAGGTAGTCGATGCCCGCCGGGTCGATCCCCGCCCCGGCGTAGGCCAGCTCGTAGGAGTCGAGTTGGCCTGCGCTCTGCGGGACCAGCAGGTGGCGGCCGCTGCCGTCGTTGGACAGGCCGATGCCGTCCACCACGGCGTAGATCCGGTCCCCGTCGCGCAGCGCGTCCGTGAGCCGCTTGACCGCGACCATGCCCGCGCCCTGGCCGGTGAGGATGCCACCGGACCGGTCGTCGAACGGCTGGCTGAACCCGTCGCGGGGATAGGCGTGCAGATCGGAGAAGGAGAGGTGGATCAGGGTGGGGTCCGGAGCGCAGACCCCGCCGGCCAGCACCAGGTCGGCCTGGCCGGCCGCGAGGTGGTCGCAGGCCAGCTTGAGCGCGTACAGGGCGGAGGAGCAGGCGGCGTCCAGGGCGTAGCGGGGGCCGCCGAGCCCGAGGGCGGTGGCGGCCAGGCCGGCCGGGGAGCCGCTGACCCGCAGGTCCTGCGGCTGCAGGCCCTTCCGGTCGATCAACGGGGTGCCCGGGGCGAGCCCGTCGAGGGAGGGCAGCCGGGCCAGGCGCAGGCCCTCCAGCACCGCCTCCTGCGCGAGCGGGACGCTGACCTTCGCGGAGGTCGGGGTGGGGAAGGAGTAGTTGCCGAGGATCAGGCCGGTGCGGGCCAGCACCTCGTGGCGGTCCGCGTTGCCGCTGTCGCGCAGCGCCTCCCGGGCCACGTACAGCGACCAGTGGAAGATCCGGTCGAGCCGGGAGAGCCGGTCGGGGTCGAGGAGGTAGCCGGAGGGGTCGAAGTCGAAGTCGGTGACGAAGCCGCCCCGACGGCAGTAGATGCCGTGCTGCGGGTCGGTGTCCCGGGCGTCGGGGGCGGGGCCGAAGACCTCCTCGCCCCCGTCCCGGCGGCTGTCCGTACCGGCGTGGAGGTTCTGCCAGAACTGGGCCGGGGTCTGCGCTCCCGGGAACAGGCAGGAGAGGCCGACGATGGCGTACGTGCTCATCGGAGCTTGGGGTGTCCCTTCTGGGGGCGGTCGGTCCGGCCGGCGGGCGCGATCGTGCGCCGACCGGACCGACCGGGTCTCATCCGTCAGTCGGACGCGGGCGGTCAGCTGCTGACGAACTTGGCCGCCAGCCGGGGAGCCGAGACCACCGAGACAGCGTCCAGGCGGGTCAGCACCCGACCGTCGGGGGCGCAGGCGGTGATGGTCAGGGACGCGGCCCCGCCACCGGCGTTGCCCGCGGCCGGCTCGATGACGACCAGGAACGGCTCGCCGTCGGGCAGCGGGTGATGCAGGTCGGCCCGGCCGACCGAGAGCGGCAGTCCGGCCGTGCCGCGGAAGAGCTTCACCCAGACCAGGCCCGCCTGGAGCAGCAGGTCGGCGGTGCCGGGCGCGAACCGGGAGCCGGCGAAGGCGCCGCCGGCCGGCCGGTGTTCGGACAGCTCGCACTCCAGGACCAGCCGCTCCTGGGACTCGGCCAGCACCCGGCGCACCCCGCGCAGGGACGGACCGTGGAAGAGGGTGCCGTCCGCGTAGAACCCCGCGGCGTCCCGCCCGCCGCCCAGTGCGGGCAGCTCACCGGCCAGGACCGCTTCGGCCGGCGCGGCCGAGAAGTCGACCACGGCCGCGTAGTGCGGGCGCGGGGCGCCGTCCGCGTCGGTCGAACGGATCGCCACCCGCATCGCGTCCCCGGCCGGGGTCAGCACCAGGCGGCAGGTGTCGGGGTGGCCGCCGTCGAAGACGATCCCCTTCTGCACCACGAAGTCACGCACCCGTCCCACCGGGACACCGCCGACCCGCTCCGCCGCGCCGATCGCCCAGCCGAGCGCGACCGCCGCCGGGAGCACCGGCTCGCCTCCGATCACGTGGTCGGTCACGATCGGGTCGCCGGCCAGCGAGCCCAGCCGGCGCTCGACGGTGACGGCCGAGGCGGGCACCGCCGCCTCCCGCTCGGACAGCGGGGTGGTCGGGCCGAGCACGGTCACCACGTCGTCGGCGCGCTCGTCGGCGAACTGCTCGACGAACATCTCCGCACCGGTCCGCACCGGGATCAGGACCAGACCGCGCTCCTCGAAGACCGCCTTGATCTCCGGGGAGACCATCCCGCTGTCCCAGGCACCCCAGTTCAGCGAAGTGGCCCGGGCCTGCGGGTGGCGCTGCTTCCAGGACGACGCCCAGGCGTTGAGCACCTCGTTGGCCATCGCGTAGTCCGACTGGCCGCGGTTGCCGAAGAACCCGGCCACCGAGGAGAAGAGCACCACGTGGCGCAGCGAGTCGGCGTTCAGCGCGGCCGTGACCGAGCGCAGCCCGGACAGCTTCGGCGCGAAGACCCGCTCGATCTCGGAGGCCTTCTTGTGGGCGATCAGCTGGTCGGCCAGCACCCCGGCGCCGTGCACCAGACCGGTGATCCGCTCCCGGTAGGGGGCGAGGACAGCGGCGGTGGCGGCCGCGTCGGTGATGTCCACCGGGAGGTACTCGACCTGGCTGCCGGCGGCCCGCACCTCGGCCAGGGTGGCGTTGATCTCGCGGATGCCCACGACGGTACGGAAGAGCTGCTCGACCCGCTTGGGGGTGGGCTTCTCGCCCGCCGCCTTCAGTCCGGCGGCCGCGGCCGCCTTCAGTGCGGCGTCCGGCACGCCGGCCGCCCAGGTCGGCTCCTCCTCCAGCGGGGTGCGGCCGAGCAGCAGCAGCCCCGGGCGGTGCCGGCGGGCCAGCTCGGTCACGCAGGCCGCGGTGATCCCGCGGGCGCCGCCGGTGACCACCAGCAGGTCCTCGGTGCCGAGCGGCGCGGCGGCCCGGCCCGGGGCGGTCAGCGGCTGCTCGGCCAGCGTCAGGCCAACCCGTCGGACGCCGTCCCGGCCCACCTGGACCGGCTCGGCCCCGGCCGCGTGCAGCTCCTCCAGGACCGCGGCGGCCGCGGTGGCCGCGTCCAGCGCGGGGGCCAGGTCGACGGCGCGGCAGAACAGCTCGCGAGCCTCCACCGCCAGCGTCTTGACCAGGCCGGCCACGCCACCGGCGGGCGCCGACTCCTCGGCCACACCGTGCAGGCCGAAGGCACCGTCGAGCCGGGTGACGGTCACGAAGGCGGCCCGGCCGAAGGCGGCGGCGGTGGTCAGCGGCTCGACCACGTGCTTGGCCACCAGCAGGGTGTGTGCCAGTCGGCGCACACCGGAGGCCCAGTCGGTGTCCGGGGTCGTGGTGAGGTCGAGCACCAGGCTGATCCCGTCGACCAGCACCTCCTCGACGCGGGCGGCGAGTTCGGTCACGCCCCAGCTCGACAGGGCGTGGTCCAGCACGCCCGAGGCGCGCTCGGCGACACCGGGCAGGCGCAGCACGTGCACCTTCCAGCCAGCCTCCGCCAGCTGCTCGACGAGGACCGGGGCGAGCTCGCCGCCGTCGTCCACCACGAGCGCGCCGGCGCCCTGCGGGTAGGCCTCGACCAGGCGGTCCGGCTCGGGGAGGGTGACCAGGGCGGCCTGGGCGCGGCCGATTCGGGCGGACCGCTCGGGCGCGGCGGCAGCGGGCTCGGCGGCGGGCTCGACCGTGGCGGCGGCCGGGGCCTGCGCCGCGGCGACGGTGCCCGCGGGCTCGTCCGTCCCGGCCATGAAGTCCACGATGTGGCGCAGCGTCCGCAGCTCACCCAGCTGCTCCGGACCGGCGGCGGTGTCGACCGCGAACCGCTCCTGGAGCACACCCATGATCTCGACCCGCTTGATCGAGTCGATCCCCAGATCCGCCTCGACATCCATGTCGAGCTCCAGCATGTCCGCCGGATAACCCGTCTTCTGCGCCACCACCTCCAACAGCGCACCCTCCACCACCGCCGCATCCAACCCGCCAGCGGCCACCGGACCGGCGGCGACAGCGGCAGGCTCCGGAGCGCCGCCCTGACCCGCCATGAACCCGACGATGTCCCGCAGCGTCCTCAGCTCACCCAACTGCTCCGGACCGGCCGCCGCCTCCACCGCGAACCGCTCCTGCAACACACCCATGATCTCGACCCGCTTGATCGAGTCGATCCCCAGATCCGCCTCGACATCCATGTCGAGCTCCAGCATGTCCGCCGGATAACCCGTCTTCTGCGCCACCACCTCCAACAGCGCACCCTCCACCACCGCCGCATCCAACCCACCAGCGGCCACCGGACCAGCGGCGGCAGCAGCAACCGCCGGAGCGGCGGCCTGCGGCTGGACCACGGCGGGGGCGGGCAGTGCCGCAGCCGGCTGCGTGAGCAGCGCGGCCGGAACCGCGGCCGGGCTGGCGACGGGCTGGACCGGCGGCGCCACCGGCGCGGCCGCGGCCCGGGGCGCCGGGCGGGACGGAACGGGGGCGCCGCCCAGCTCCAGGCCGGCCAGGTCGCGCAGGACCTCGTTGGCCCGCAGGTGGGTCCGGCCGATCGCCAGACCGTGCTCCTTGACGGCGGTGACTCCGGGGAGCACCTGGCTCAACCGGCCCTGCGCGTCGGCGCGCTCCAGCAGTCCGGCCAGGCGTTCGGCGCTCTGCAGCTGACCGTTCAAGTAGTCGTCGTGCAGGACCAGATGGTCGGCGATGAGGTCGGTCAGGCGGTCGTTGTCCACGTGAGCTGTCTCCGGAGCGGTGGGGGCAGGGGTGGCGGGAGCGGGCGCGGCGGCGGCCGCCGCGGGGACCGGGGCAGGGGCCGGCGCGGGCCGCACGGCGACCGGCGCGGGAGCAGCCGGGACGGACTGGGCGGCGGCGGCCGGCTGCGGCACCCGGTAGCCGTTGTCGATCGCGTCCCGGTAGGCCTCCCGGCGCTGCGGCGAGACGTAGTTGATGCCGTTCAGCGAGATGGTCATGCCCTTCGCCGGCTCGCTTCGCCACGGCTCGGCCGCGTACCGGTCGGCGGTGTCCAACGGCAGCCCCAGCACCGCGAGTTGGGCCACGGTCTGCTTGAGCACCAGCTCCGCGTCCCGGTTGGCGCCGCCGTCGAGGGCGAGCACCGTGTGGTCGCGGTCGCCGAGGATGCGGCGGACCAGCTGGCTGAGCACGGCGCTCGGGCCGAACTCGACGAAGACCCGGAAGCCGGCCGCGTACAGCTCCTCCACCCGCTCGGCGAAGTCCACCGGATGGATCAACTGCTCGGCCAGCACCCGACGGTTGGCGTCGAGGTCCGCGCCGTAGACGGCGCCGCGCGTGTTGGCGAGCACCGGGCCGCGCGGCTCGCGCACCTCGGCCGCCTGCACCTGGGCGCGGAAGGCCTCCACCGCGTGGGCGACGTACGGGCTGTGGAAGGCCGCCGAGACCGGCAGCCGGGCGGCCCGCAGACCGGCCTCCTTGGCCGCCGCCACCAGGCGCTCGACATCCTCGGTGGCACCGCCGACCACGATCTGGTCCGGCGCGTTGCGGTTGCAGACGGCCAACCCGGGCCGGTCGGCCAGCAGTTCCAGCACACGCTGCTCGGGCGCGGAGACCGCGGCCATCGCACCGGCGTCGAAGCCGGGCTGCTCGGGCGGGGCCATCGCGGCGCCACGGGCGTGGGCCAGCGCGAAGAAGGTGTCGTCGTCGAGGGCGCCGGCTGCCCACAGCGCGGTCAGCTCGCCGAAGCTGTGGCCCAGGAACCCCTCGGCCGCGAAGCCGAGTTCGCTCAGGTAGCGGTACTGCCCGACCGACAGCGCGCCGATGGCGGGCTGCGCGTAGGCCGTGCGCCGCAGCGCGACCTCCTGCTCCCGGCGCCCGGCCGCGGTGAACGACGGCGCGGGGAAGGCGACCCGGGAGAGCGTCTCGGCGCCCGCGAACTGCTCGTTGGCGCGGTCGAAGGCGGCGCGCAGCGGCGGCAGCGCCAGCACGGCCGTCTTGCCGGGGTTGACGTACTGGCTGCCCTGACCGGCGAAGAGCGCGGCCACCTTGCCGGCCTGCACCGCGCCACGCCGGAAGTACACGCCCTTGGGGTGCGACCAGGACTGCGCCTCCGGCCGGGCGCGCAGCTCGCCCAGCGCCACCTCGCGCAACGCGGCCAGCTCCTCCTCGGTCCTGGCGACCAGGGCGAGCCGGGCGCGGCCGGCCGGGACCGGACCGCCGGTGGACGGCGCGCCGTCCGCCAGGGCCGCCGTCAGCGCGGCGGTGTCCGGCGCGTGCCACAGGTGCACCCGGGCGACCGGGAACATCACCTTCAGGTCGGCGCCGTTGCCGTACTCCTCCATCACGAAGTGGAAGTTGGTGCCGCCGAAGCCGAACGAGGAGATGGCGGCCCGCCGCTTGCCCAGCTCCGGGTCGCGGATCCACGGCCGCGACTCGGTGTTGACGTAGAACGGCCCGTTCTCGAAGTCGATCGCCGGGTTGGGCTCGTTGACGTTGATGGTGGGCGGCAGCAGCTTGTGGTGCAGGGAGAGCGCCAACTTGATCATCCCGGCCGCGCCGGCAGCCGCCTTGGTGTGGCCGATCTGCGACTTCACGCTGCCCACGGCCGCGTACTTGCGCGCCTCGGTGGCCTCGGCGACCACGGCTGCCAGCGCGCTCAGCTCGGTGGCGTCGCCGACCGCGGTACCGGTGCCGTGCGCCTCGAAGAGCTCCACGCTCGCGGGCGAGCAGTCGGCGTCGTGGTACGCGCGGCGCAGCGCGACCATCTGGCCTTCCTTGCGCGGGGCGTAGATGGACTTGAACCGGCCGTCGCTGGAGGTGCCCAGGCCCCGCAGCACCGCGTAGATCCGGTTGCCGTCGCGCTCGGCGTCGGAGAGCCGGCGCAGCGCGAGCATGCCGATGCCCTCGCCGATCAGCGTGCCGTCCGCGTCCTTGTCGAACGGGCGGATCCGGCCGCTCTTGGACAGCGCCGGGGTCTTGCTGAAGCAGAGGTACATGAAGATGGTGTTCTCGGCGTCGCAGCCGCCCACCAGCATGGTGTCGGCGCGGCCTTCGAGCAGTTCGCTGACGGCGGTCTTGACCGCGCCCAGCGAGCTCGCGCAGGCGGCGTCGATGGTCATGTTGGTGCCGCCCAGGTCCAGGCGGTTGGCGATCCGCCCGGCGACCACGTTGCCCAGCATGCCGGGGAACGAGTTCTCCTCCCACGGGGCGTACGCCAGGCGGAACTTGGCGGCGATCTCCTCGGCGTCCCGCTCGCTCAGGCCGCAGCTGCGCACGACCTCCTTGAGCACCGGGGTCTGCAGGCGCGCGGTGAGCGGCTGGGTCAGCTGGTTGGCGCCGGTGATGCCGAGGACGACCCCGGTGCGCGAGGCGTCGTACCAGGGCTGGTCGGCGCCGGCGTCCTTGAGCAGGTCGCGGGCGACGACCAGGCTGAGCAGCTGGAGGACGTCCGTCACCTCCAGGGTGTTCGGCGGCAGGCCGAACTCCATCGGGTTGAAGGCCACGTCGGGGATGAAGCCGCCGCGCCGGGAGTAGGTCTTGTCGGGCACCGACGGGTCCGGGTCGTAGTGCTCGTCGACGTCCCAGTGGGTCGCGGGCACGTCGTCGATGCAGTCCGCGGCCGAGGTGACGTTCGCCCAGAATTCCCGCAGGTCACGGGACTTGGGGTAGAGCGCGGAGAGGCCGACGATGGCGATGGGGTCACGGGCGAGCCGACGATCGAGGTCGGGTTCCTGCGAAGGGTTCACGGCGAGTCTCTCGGGATCTGGATCTCTCGGGATCTGGACGAGCGGGATCTCCGGTCGCGGCGCCCGCGGCGCAGGGCTCCGCCGCCCGGCCGGCGGGCGGGCGAGCGGGCGAGCGGGGCCGTGCGGCCGGTCAGTACCGGGGCCGGCGGATCAGTTCGGCGATGACTGCGGCGGCGTCCGGGCGGCTGAGCATCGTGTAGTGGTCGCCCGGTGCGGTGTGCACGGCCAGGCCGTGCGGGGCGAGCTCCGCCCAGCCGAGCGTCTCGTCCTCCGGGATGAGGCTGTCCGCGGCCTTGACCAGGACCAGCGGCACGGACGAGGGCGCCGGGCGGTGCGTGGCGGTGAGCCGGTTGTTGCGCAACAGCCCGTCGACGTAGGTGTCGTAGAGCTTGCGCAGGCCGGGAAGCGGTGTGCCCTCGGCCAGCGCGCCGCAGTCGATCGCGGCGTCGAGCAGGCGGACCAGCCCGGTCCCGGTGTCGAGGCCGACGCTTCCGCCGGGGCCGAACGAGACCGCACGGCCGCGCTTGGCGCCCAGGTACATCGCGAACCAGCGCAGCAGCAGGGGCGGGTCGAGCGCGTCGTCGGGCTGCTGGTAGGCGTCGGTGGGGGCGATGCTGTCGAGGAGCACCAGCCGGTCGGGCCGCTCCGGCCGCGTCAGGCGCTCGGCCATCGCCTGCGCGAGGACACCGCCGAAGGACCAGCCGACGAAGGTCACCGGGCCGCCGGCCGACTGCCGCACCCGGTCGGCGCGGTACTCCGCGACCAGCCGGTCCACCAGCGAGGCGACGGTCAGCTCGGTGTGCCCGCCCGACAGCGCGGCTTCGAAGTACTCCGGGACACCGGCCAGGTCGAGGACGACGGCCCCGCAGTCCCCGGGCAGCGCCTGCGTGATGCCGCCCCAGACGTTCGACGGGAGCGCGCCGGGGTGGACGGCGTACACGGTGTGCTCCCCGGGGGCGGTGGGCCGGTGCCGGAGCGCCAGCGGTGGCGCGTCCGGACCGCTACCGGCTCCCCGGAGCGTTCCGGCCCTACGCCGGGGCGGCACGCTGCGCGACCTCCTCGGCCAGGTACTCCGCCAGGTCCTTGATGGTCGGGTGGTACCACAGCGTCGTCGTGCCCAGTTCAAAACCCAACCAGTTCTCCATTTCGCCGGCCAGGATGAGCGCCTCGGTGCTGTCCAGGTCGAGCTCGTCGAAGTACTGCTCCGGCGGAACCGTGGACGGCTCCACCCCCAGCCGGTGGGCAATCTTCTCAATCAGCCACTGCTGGGCTTCGTCGACCGTGATGTTCCCCATTCCGATCCTTTCCCGACCTTGTGATTGGGCTGTCCACGGACGCGTGGAAAAACGGCACACTGGGGCCTCGTCGGAGTTTTCACGAATGCCGCGGCCGAATTCGCCGAGCCGTCCGCAGGTCGTGACCATAGGCCGGTGCCGGGTGCCGGGCAACTCGATCCGGAGCCCGGAACGCCCGCTGACACCGATCCTGCTGATCAGTCAGTAGCCAGGAAATCGGGCCGACCGCGCTGAGCTGCGGGATCGTCGGGGTGAACGGCTGACGGGGCGGCCTCCCGTCAGCCTGGCGCAAACGTGTCAGCGCGTCTGTCAGCGCGCCCGTCAGCCGCCGTCAGCCCGGCGCGGGCCACCCAGCGTCACCGTGTGTGTCCGGCCCGGCAGGGTCGTGCCTCGGTTCTCCGCCATGCCGCGGACCCAGGCGCCGATCGAGACGCCGGGCATCGAGGCGAGCCGCGCGGCGACCATCCGCAGCGCCAGCGGGCGCCGTCCGCAGGCCTCGGCCAGCGCCGCCGCGGCCTGCGGCTCGGCCGCCGTCCGCTCCCGGCCGAGGAAGGCTTCGAGCAGCTCACGCGCCTCGGCCCCGGACAGGGCGTCAAGAGCGAGCGACCTGGCGCCGTTGCGGGCCACCAGGTCCGTCAGCGGGCGCCGGCTGGTCACCAGCACCAGGTTCCCCGAGGTGCCCGGGAGCAGTGGGCGCAGCTGGGCGGAGGACCGCGCGTCGTCCAGCAGCACCAGGACCCGCCGCCCCGCCAGCAGGGTGCGGAAGAGCGCGGACGCCTCCTCCGGGTCGGCAGGTATCCGGTCCCGGGCCACGCCCAGCGAGCGCAGGAAGCACCCCAGGACCTCCCCGGGACGCGCCGGGCGGCTGGTCCCCGCACTGCCCTGGAGGTCGGCGTAGAGCTGACCGTCCGGGAACCGGTCGAGCGTCCGGTGGGCCCAGAGCACGGCCAGGGCCGTCTTGCCCAGTTCGGCCGGCCCGTGGATGGCCGCGACGGCCATCGAGCAGTCCTCCCGCCGCCGCGCCAGCAGCTCGTCGAGCTCGGCCAGTTCGCTCCGGCGGCCGACGAACGGCCTGATCAGGGGCGGCAGCTGGGCGGGCGCGGCGATGCCGTCGCGCGCCGGGAACCTGGCTCGCGACGGCGGGAGGTGCGGCCGCTCGTCCCGGCGTCCCGGCACCTCGTCGCGCTCCGGCACCTCGTCACGCCCTGGCGCGCCGGCCTGCCCGGCGGCCGCGCCGGACTGGTGCAGGATGCGCCGGCGCGCCTCCCAGACCTCCTCGCTCGGCTCCACCCCCAGCTCCTCGCGGAACTGCCTGCGCAGGTCGCCGAAGAGCCGCAGCGCCGCCGCCCGGCGACCCGAGCCGGCCAACGCGAGCATCAGCCGCGCCTGCACCCCCTCGTGCAGCGGCTCCTCGCAGGCCGCCGTCCGCAGCTGCTCGACCACGAAGGCGGGCCGGTCCCGGCCGAGCGCCAGGTCCGCGAACTCGACGGCCAGTTCGATCCGTTGCTGGGCGACCGCCACCGCGGCCGGGTGCTGCCGCAGCACCGGCAGGTCCTCCAGCACCGGGCCGCGCCAGTACTGGAACGCCCGGCCGAACAGCTCCAGGGCGAGGGCGGGGTCGCTCTCCCGCGCCGCGGCGGCCCGGCCGCCGAGCTCCTCGAAGCGCAGCAGGTCGAGCATCGCGGGGTGGGCCTCCAAGAGGTACCCGCCGCGCACGGTGCTGATCCGGCAGTGCCGGCCGGGCCCGCCGCCGCCCTTGATGGTCCGGCGCAGCCTCGCCACGTAGCTGTGCAGCAGATCGGTGCCGGAGGGCGGCGCCTCACCGCTCCACAGCACCTCCGCCATCTCGCCGTGGCTGACCGTCCGGTTGGGCTGGATGGCCAGCAGCCCGAGCAGGACGCGCTGCTTGAGCGGTAACGCCACCGCGCGGCCGTCGCACGAGACGGACAGCGGCCCCAGGACCCGGATGTCGTACGGCCCGTCGACCTGCGCGGTCGTCCCGGTCCGGCCGGCGTCTTCCGCCCAGGGGGCCTTGCCGCGGTCCAGCCCCACGGCCTGCGCCAACCGGTCGAGCGAGTCGCGGCGCGGCTGCGCCACCCGGCCGGACTCGATGTAGCGCAGGGCGCGGACGCTGAGCCCGGCCCGCTCGGCCACCTCGCTCTGCGTCAGACCGGCGGCCAGTCGGGCACCCCGCAGGATCGCCCCCCAGGAGTCCACGGTCATGCCCACAACACTTCCTTCCCCCGACGGGCGCATGACGCACCGTGACGGATCGACACAGACCGTGCGGGGCGTCGGCGCCGACTGTAGCGAGGCCATGTGTCATCCGGCACACACAGTGGCGTCGCCCCGGGCATGTGAGATGCGACACACCCGCGCCGCGACCGCCCCCGCAACTGCCTCTCCGGGCGACGGATTTTCCTCCCCCGAGTTGCCGCTCGGCCCGACCGCCGCATCATACGCGGAGGTCAGGCTGCCCTTACCGACTCCGGGGGATGCCGCCAGAATCGATACAGCAAGGCTTCCTCCGATTCATTTACGGTCCGTGTGGTCACGCAACCATGAAGCGGCAGCGGGACACTGGGCCGGATTTATCCCTTCGGCAATGTCCGGTTCACATCGCCATGGCAATGTCTGGTTCACATCCCGGTGACACCAGCATGTCGCGCTGTCATGAAGAGAGCGGCTTTTCCACCTGGGTGGCATCTCTTGTGGGGGATTACCAAGCACATGCTGGCGGATACTGCGCACGACTGGCCCCTGACCGGAAGAGAAGTCGAACTAGCGGCGATCGAGGACGCCATCGGCCGGGGCGGCGGAGTCCTCCTGGACGGCGATCGCGGCACGGGGAAGAGCCGGCTGCTGGCGGCGGCCCTGGAGCGGGCCGCGGCCGCGGGCCGGACCGTCATCTCGGTCGGCGGGGCGGGACGGGGCCGGGAGGACTCCGTCGAAGCCTTCGGATCGCTGACGGAGTGCCTGGAATGGTTCACCGCCTCCCGGCGCCGGGAGGCCGTCGCCGACCGCGCGGTGCTCGGCGTCGACGACGCCCATCTCGTCGACGACACGTCAGCGGCCCAGCTGTACCAGCTGGTCGCCTCCGGCCGGCTGGCCCTGGCGACGGCCGTCGAGCGCGGCGCACCGGTGCCGGCCGGGATCGACAAGCTCTGGGTCACCCGCCTGGTGGAGCGCATCGAGCTCGGCCCCTTCGACCGGACCGCGGTCGCCGGCGCCCTGCACGGCCGGCTGGGCGGACACGTCGACACCGCCACCCTGGAGCGGCTCCGGGCCACCACCGGCGGCAACCCGCTGATCCTGGGTGAGCTGGTCGAGGGTGCTCTCGCGGACGGCTCGCTCCGGCAGGTCAACGGGATCTGGCGGTGGCAGGGCCTGGCCGAACGCCCCACCGAGCGGCTGGCCGCCGTCGTCCACCTCAGCCTGCGCGGCCTCGCCCCGGACGAGCAGGAGCTGGTCAACATGCTCGCGGTCGCGCAGCCGCTGGAGGCGGAGATCACCAACCACTGCGGCCTCGCCCAGGCCGCCGAGTCGCTCAACCTGCGCGGGGTGGTGGCGGTCGAGTACCGCGGGCACCGGGTGCGGCTGCGGCTGGCGCTGCCGCTGAGCGGGGTCGTGGTGGCCGCCCGGATGTCCGATCTGACCGCGCGCCGGCTCCGCCGCCAGGTGGCCGACTGGATCGAGAGCACCGGCGCCCGGCGCGCGGACGACGAATTGCGCGTCATCACCCTGCGGCTGGACGCGGGACTCGTCCCCGGGCGGCGGCAGTTACTGCGGCTGGCGCGCACCGCGTTCCAGCGGCAGGACCTGGCGCTCGCGGAGCGCCTGTGCCGGCTGACGCTGGACGGCTCCCCGACCGGCGCCGGGGAGCGGGCCCGCGACCGGCGGCCCCGGCCCGGTCCGGCTTGGGAGCCGGCGCTGCCGATCGGTTCGACGACCGCATCAGCGGCCGGCTCGACGACCGGTTCGGGGATCGGCCCCGCGGCGTTCGGCGCCGCTTCACGCCCGCCGCTGACGCGCGTGGCGTCGGCCGGTGACGCGCCCACGGCGGCCCCCGACGACGTACCGACCGCCCTGCTGCTGGGCCTGATCCTGGCGGCCCGGGGCCACCACACCGAGGCCGAGACGCTCTTCGCCGCCGGCCTCGACACCGGCGCCCGGGTGCCGGTCGCCGACCTGCTCGCCGCGGTGCACGGCAGGGCGGCCAACCTGGCCTTCGGCCTGCGCCGGCTGGACGACGCGGCGGCCGTGCTGGACCGGGCCGTGGCGACCGTGGGCGTCGACCGGGCGCCGGCCCTCCAGGGCTCCCGGGCCGTCATCGCGGTCACGGCCGACCGGCTGCACGACGCGGTCGCGATCGGCGACGCGGCGCTGCCCGACGAGCCCGCCGACTCCCCCGTCACCCAGGTCCTGCTGCCGGCGGTGGCCTTCGCGCGGATGCAACTCGGCGACCCGGCCCGCGCGTTGGAGCTGCTGTCGCGGTGCGCGGCGGCCGTGGACGGCTGGGACGACGATGCCCGGCTGCGCCACCACGTGCTGCTCGCCCGCTGCGCGTTCCTGATGGGCGATCTGCACGGCTGCGAGAGCGCGCTGGGGGCCATGAGCCGGCACGCCGCCGAGGAGGACCACCAGCGCCGGCTCCAGATCGCGGTGCTCCGCTCCCGCCTGTGCCGCGCCGCCGGACGGCCGGACGAGGCGGTCGCGCTGCTGCGGGAGGCGAGCGTCCTCCAGGGGCGGGACGACTGGTTGACCACCCAGGCCTGGACGCTGGCCCAACTCGCCGGCGCGCTGGCCGAGTCCGGTCGGCGGACCGAGGCGCTGCGCACGCTGGTCGAGGCCCGGCTGGTGCAGAGTGAGGCGGTGGCGCACCCGATCGCCGCCGACGACATCGCGCTGGAGCGCGCCCTGGTCCTGGCCCACTGCGGGGACCGTACCGGAGCCGCCGGCCAGGCGCTGGAGGTGGCCAGGAACTCGGCGGCGGCCCACCGCACGGCCACCGCCGTGGCCGCCCTGCACCTGGCGGCCCGCGTCGCGCAGGCCGCTCCGCTCACCGCCCAGGCCACCCGGCTGGCCGCGGACAGCAGTTCGGAGCTGGTCCGGCTGCAGGCCGAGCACATCCGGGCGCTCGCCGAGTCCGACGGTGACGCGCTGACCGCGGTGATGACCCGGCTCCGCGCGCTGGGCGCGCTCCCGCTGGCCGCCGAGGCGGCGGCGCAGGCCGGGCGCGCCTACCGGGCGGCCGGGCGGCACCACAAGAGCCGTGAGGTCCGGAGCGGTTGCGGGGAGATCCTGGCCGACTGCAGTGGCACGCTGCCGCCGTGGTGCGCGGTCGAACCCCGGTGGGAGGGCGCGACCGCGCAGCTGACCACCAGGGAGCGGGAGATCGCCGCGCTCGCCGCGGCCGGGGTGTCCAACCGCGACATCGCCGGCCAACTGGTGCTCTCGGTACGGACGGTGGAGAACCACCTGCACCGCGTCTACCACAAACTGGCGGTCACGGCCCGAGCCGAGCTGGCCCGGGTGCTGGCCCAGGCAGAGGCCACCGAGCCGGTGCTGCTCGGCGATGTCCGGGCGGCCCCGGCGGCAGGCGCGACGGCCGAACGGACGCGGTCCAGACGGAGACCGCCGGGCACCACCAAGGGCCCGGGTCGCCGGGCTGCCGGCTGATCCGCCCCCGTACCCGCACCCGGGTGTGCGGCCCGGCCCGCGGGCCGGGTACTCACCCCGTGCCGGCCGAGCTGGCACCGGACCGCCCCTGGCAGGGCAGCTCGTAGGACAGGTCGTCGCGCACCGCCGCCAGGTGGTGCCCGGGCTCGCGCTGGGCCACCAGGGCCGTCAGGTGCTCGACCGCCGCCCGTAGGCTCTGCTGCTCACAGATCAACTGCTCGATCTGCAACCTCAGTTCGAGATTTTCGGGGGTGGCGGGGAGATCGCCGCCGGACCGCGACGGAGCCGACCGGTCGGCCGGCGCGAGTTGGCGGCTTCTGGCGGACAGCAGCGAGACCGGCGCCAGGCCGCGCTCGCCGCCGGGACGCCCCCGCTCCCGGCCGGCCCCGGCGGGCTCCTCGACCTTCCGACCGCACCGTTTGAGCGCGACCGCCAGCTGCTCGTGGAACCTCTCGCGCCCCGGGTGAGTGGTGACCAGCTCCTCCAGCTGGCCCACCACCTGCCACTGCAGGCCCAGCCGCAACGCGGCGTCGTAGAAGTCCTCCAGCGCCCGCAGCCGCTCCTCCTCCAACTGCGCCGCGGCACCGGCGCAGAGCGGGCCGCCGGCCCCGCCGTCCAGGGCCGGGCCGCGCCACAGCTTCAGCGCCTTGCACAGCAGCGAGTGGGCGGTCCGCGGGTCGCCCGCGATCAGCCGCCGCGCCCGGATCACCTCCATCCGGAAGTGCGAGCTGTCGATCTCGTCGGGCCGGGCCTGCAGCAGGTAGCCGGCGCCGCGGGCGATCAGGCGCGGCGCGTTGGCCCGCGCGGGCTCCGCCTCGATCAGCACCTGGCGCAGGCGCGACACGTGCGCCTGGAGGGCGTTGACGGCCTTGTCCGGCGCGTCGCCGCCCCACAGCTCCCGGATCAGCAGGTCGATGGGCACCGGCGCGCCCAGCCGGGTGAGGAGCGCGCCGAGCAGCATCCGCTGCTTGGGACTGTTCAACTGGACCCGCCGCTGCCTGGCCTCGTCGAAGATCTCAGCAGGACCCAGGATCCGGAACTGCATCTCTACCCCCATGGCTCGGTGCGGCCCGTGCTGCCCAGCAACCTCGACCCGTGCTGCCCAGCAACCTCGAGTCGACCACGAGCCGACCTCCAGCACGTGAGTACGAGCTACTCAAACGCGTTCGAGCGACTGCCCGGCCACCCCACCGCGCCGCCACCCCCGGGCCGCACGCCCGCCCCGCACCGCGCCCGAAGGTGAGTAGCGGCTACTCAGGTCCCATGGCCCACCTGTGTGGTCGTGCCGCGCTACCTGGCTGCGGCGGGGGCGTGCACCGCGTTCGACCACATGAGCTGGACGGGAACATCGCCACTCCCGTCCGCGAGTTTCACCGACCTGAAAATGGCCGAGCTGGGAGCCAGCCCGAGATCGGCCTCGTTGATGGGCAGATCGCCGATCTCACCCTGGCCGATCTCCGAGTACCAGCCGACCTTCGACTCGTCGTTGAACCGAACGGCGTCCTCCACGTCGGGATCCGTCCGCGCCTCGTTGAGCTCGTGGTAGAAGGTGGCGACGACGTTTTCCCAGGATTCGTCGAATCGGACTATCCCGTTGGATCCTTCCGAGAAGACCCCGACCGCGTAGTAGGTCGTCACGGTCTGGTCACCCTTGGCCACGTGCACCGATCCGTGGTACCCGCCCAGTCCGTGCGTCGAGTCACCGTCATCGTCGTCGATCTTGATCAGGGCGCGCGTGCGGCGGGAGTGTTCCTCTTCGGTGCCGGGCGGGGGCTGGAAACCGGGCGAGAAGCCGTCCACGAGGATGACCCCTCGCGGCAGCATCATGTTGATGACGCACTGCCCGGGATCGTTGTCGCCAAGCACCCCGCTCAGGAACAACTGGCCGGCGAGCTCCTCCGCCTGGTCCTTGAAGAACCGCGATCCCTTCGGGGTGTCCAGGTCCACCACGGCGGGCGGCAACGCCCTGGAGCTGATGCTGTCCGAGTAGTACTGGTCCATGACCGATTGCAACGTGCTGTCCGACATCGCCGCCGCGAGTGCCTTGTCGATGTTGTCCATGTCGCTCCCGGCCCAGGCCGCGGCACCGCCGACGAAGCGGTTGACGAAGACCAGGTCGGCGATCGTCTTGCCGCGATGGTCCTTCAGATCCCAGGTCGGAATCTCACGGAACCCGTCGGCCGTCACCGCAGCGGCCGCGGCCTCGCCGGCCAGCGCGGTCCGCCTGCTCGCGAGCGCCTGAGCAAATCGCGAGCCGGGGCCCACCACAATGCCGCGCGGCCTGATCTCCCCGTTCTCGGAATAGATCATGGCAAATATCCCCTTAGGTATGAGCCGGGACAAATGGCGCCACGAACACGTCGGGGGTCCGGGCACATTCCATTTCTCGCGCGTACACCCGTGCGCCCGGCCGACCGCCACCCGGTGGGACGTGCAGCCAAAGGAGCTGGAGGGCGGGCGCCGCACACATTCGTCCCGATTTCAGTCTATCGCCGACGTCCACCGCTGACGTGTCGTAGGGCGCCGCCGTCCCGGCCTACCGGCGGCTTGTGGGCGTACACGCACTCGTCGCGTCACCGCCGGTCACAGCCCTGTCGGACTCCCCATGCCGGCGAATCACCCGCGTTCGCCGACCCGCCGAGCGGCGGCCGTGCCCGAGCCCCCCGGACGGAGCCGCTCACTGCGTCGCTCGCCCGCGCAGGCATCGGTGCCCGCCGCCGTCGTGTCAGCCCGACCCGGCCGGGCCCAGGCGCCTTCGGAGGTGGCGGGGGGTTGTGAACTGTTGGGGATTGAGGTCGTTTTGGTGCGCATAGGTGTCCATGAGTTTGTTGTCGATGGCGGTTTGTTGGATCGATGAGGCGACTGTCGGTGGTGTGTGTGAGGGTCGCTGGGAGGCGTCCCGCTGGTTCCTGTCCGCCGACGGGGAGCCGGGGAAGCGGTTCGGCAACGAGACGATCCGGGTCACCCCGGACGGTGAGGTGTCGATCAAGCTGCCCGCGCCGCTTGCCGAGCATGCCAACGCCGCCAGCGGCCGGTATGTCCTGACCGCGAAGGTGGCGTTCGCGCACCGGGGCACCGAGTGGGCCGACCGGATCGAGGGCCACCGGGCGGTGGCGTACCGCATCCACCGGGATGTGGCTCGTGGCCGCTGGTACCTTGACGCGTCCTGGGTCCGGCCGGTGGTGCGGACGATGCCGCTGGAGGCGGCCCGCGCGGCCGGGATGGTCGGGGTGGACACCAACGCCGACCACTTCGCCGCCTGGCACCTCGACCAGTACGGCAACCCGGTCGGCGAGCCCCGCCGGTTCCGCTACGACCTTTCCGGCACCGCCACCCACCGCGCCGCCCAGATCCGCCACGCCATCGCCCGGCTCCTGCACTGGGCGAAGCGGTGCGGTGTGAGGGCGATCGGCCTGGAGAACCTGGACTTCACCGCCGAGACCACCCGCGAGAAACACGGCCACCGCAAGCGGTTCCGGCAGCTCGTCTCCGGCATCCCCACCGGGAAGCTCCGCGCCCGGCTCATCTCCATGGCCGCCGAGCAGGACATGGTCATCGTCGCCGTGGACCCCGCCTACACCTCCCAATGGGGCGCGCAGCACTGGCAGAAACCGCTCGCGACACCCACCCGCACCACCACCCGACACGACAGCGCCGCCGTCGCGATCGGGCGACGCGCCCTCGGACACCCGATCCGGCGACGGACGGCACCGCCCCCCGACGACCGGAGCGATCGTCGTGGGCATCGGACCGTCCAGGCCCCATCAGGTGTGCGGGGGCGCGAGGGAACCCGCCGCCCCGTCACGGACCGCGCACACGATGCGCGCAGCCGAGCGGGGACAACGAGAACGCGGGCGACCAGTCGGGCATCCACCACCGTTCGGGATGCACGCAGTGATCAGACCTGGGTCCAAGACTCACTCCTGATCACTTAATTGGAACGGTCAGTAGGCAGTGGTCCGCCAGGTCCTCCAGGAAGGCGGCGACGACGGGATCGGGGGTGGTGCGGGTGTAGGCGGTCAAGGCGCGGCCGACCGGGGGGTCCGGGCGCAGGACGGCGCCGTTGAAGCGGGGCGGGATGGTGTTGGCGGGGACGAGGGTGGGGCCGAGTCCGGTGGCGGCGTAGTTGGCGGCGGCGGGCGCCTGCTCGGTGCGGACCGCCACCCGAGGACGGAAGCCGGCTGCGGCGCAGGCCTGGTCCAGGAGGTCGGCCAGGCCGCTGTCGGGGGTGAAGTGCACCCATTCCCGCTCGGCGAGGTCGGCCAGCCGGACGCGGGGCGCACCGGCGGAGCCGGCCGCGGGATCGTCGGTGTGGGTGATGACGAAGAACTCCTCGGTGCCGAGGTGGCGCACCGGCCCCTCCCAGCCGGGCGGTGGCGGTCCGACGGCGATGTCGGCCTGACCGGCGTTCATGGCCGCTGCCAGTTCCTCGGTGCGTCGGTGCTCGAACAGCCGGACCCGCACGCCCGGGTGGTGCCGGCGCCAGGCGCCGAGGGCGGCGGGCAGCAGGCCGTAGCTGATGGAGTAGAGGGTGGCGAGGTGGAGTTCGCCGGTGGCGAGGCCGGCGGTACGGCGGGCGGCGGTGGTGGCGCGCTGGGCCTCGGCGAGGGCGGCGCGGGCATGGGGGAGCATGGCCCGCCCCGCCGGGGTGGGGCGCACGGTGCGGGGCAGGCGTTCCAGCAGCGGGCTGCCGATCTCGCGTTCCAGGGCCTGGAACTGGTGGGAGAGGCCGGGCTGGGTGATGTGCAGGAGTTCGGCCGCGCGGGTGAAGGAGCCTTCGTCGACGATCGTCACCAGATATTCGAGCTGTCGCAGCGTTGGCATGTGTTCAGCTTATGGGTTTGATAGGGAACAGTCCTTGGACGCATACCGGCCTCGGTCCGCAGGATGGGGTCATGTCCGGCGAGGCGGTATCGGGGCCTCGCCGCTTCCCGCTACCAAGGAGTTGTCCCCATGTCGAACGCATCCGGCGCCGGTGTCCTCGCGGTCTTCAAGGCGGCCCCGCATGCCACGGACGAGGATTTCGCGAAGGTCATCGACGCGGAGCTGGCCCGGGCCAAGGACCTCGTCGACCAGGGTGTGATCGTGCACGGCTACCACCGCGCGGACTGCGTCGGTGCGGCACTGGTCATGGACGCCGTCACGGTCGAGGCCGCGCGCGAGATCATCGCGACCTTTCCTGCGGTCGCGGCGGGCCTGATCGAGACCGAGACGGTCATCCCGCTGGTTCCGCTGCAGCTGCCGCAGGACTGACGAACCGCGGGACGGCCGGGCACCGCTGCCCCGGCGGTGCCCGGCCGTCCTCCGGCAGCTTTGTGAAGGCGTCCATGCACGATCCCTTCGCACCGTCCGGGCCCGTCCTCGACCCGGCCGCCCGCGCGCTCGCCGACCAGGTGGCGGCCGGGCCCGACCCGCGCCGGCTTCCCCTGTCGGAGATCCGCGCCCGGCTGGACCTGGCCCAGTCCGGTCCGGTCGAACGCCCCGACGCCCACATCGAGGACCTGTCCCTGGCCGGGCCGGACGGCGCGGTCCGCGTCCGGCTGGTACGGCCGACCGCTCAAGGCCCGGCACCGCTGCCGGTGATCCTCTACCTGCACGGCGGAGGGTGGATCGCCGGCGGTGCGATCAGCCACGACCGGCTGGTCCGGGAGCTGGCGGTGGGGGTGGGCGCGGCCGTGGTCCTCGTGGACTACGACCTCGCCCCCGAAGCCCCCTACCCCACCGCCCTCCGGCAGGCCCGCGCGGCAGCCCACTGGGTGGCCACGCACGGCCTCGGACGCGGACTGGACCCGGCCCGGATGGCCGTGGCCGGCGACAGTGCCGGCGGCAACCTGGCCGCGGCCCTGACCCTGCTGGCCAAGGAGCACGGCGGGTTCGCCTTCCGTCACCAGGTCCTCATCCACCCGCCCCTGTCCGCGTCCTGCGACACCGACTCCTACCGCCGCTTCGCCCGGGGCTGCTTCCAGAGCGCCGACCACCTGCGCTGGCTGTGGCAGCAGTACGTACCCGATCCGGCACGGCGGAGCGAGCCGACCGCCGCGCCACTGAACGCCGAACCGCGCGAACTCGCGGGACTGCCACCGGCGTTGGTGATCACCGCCGAGGCCGACGCGCTCCGCGACGAGGCGGAGGCGTACGCCGCGAAGCTGCGCACCGCCGGCGTGCCGGTCACCTGCGTGCGCTACCAGGGCACGATCCACGCCTTCGTCGTCCTCGACGCCCTCCGGAAAACCGGGGCCGCCCGCGCCGCGCTCGCCCAGATCGTCGCGACCCTGCGCGAGGCGCTCCACCCATGACAGGAGACCCCGTGAACACTCCCCCGCCCGGACCCGCGATCACCGTGGGCACCATCGCCCTGTCGTTCCACCGCGCCACCGCGGCCGTCACCCGCCGCGTGCTGGAGGCCCACGGCCACCGGGTCGAGAGCATCGAGGCCCCGCACGAGCAGCTGTTCCGGCTCCAGGCCGCCGGCCGCATCGACGTCCTGGTCTCCGCCTGGCTGCCCTCCAGCCACGACACCTACCTCTCGGCCTACCGGGACCAGGCCCACCTGCTCGCTCCCCACTACCACCCCTACTGCGTATGGGCGGTGCCGCCGTACGTCCCGGCCGACGCCGTGCGCGAGGTCGCCGACCTCGCCCGGCCCGACGTCGCCGCCCGCATGACGCACGCCATCGACGGCATCAACCCGGGCGCCGGCATCAGCCGCTTCTCCGCCCGGATGGTCACCGCCTACGGCCTCGACCGGGCCGGCTACACCTTCACCCCCGGCACCGAGGCCGGGTTCATCGCCCGCGTCGAACAGGGGATCGCCGACCGGGAGTGGTTCGTCGTCCCGATCTGGCGCCCCCAGTACCTCAACCGCCGCCACGGCCTGCGCCCGCTGGCCGAACCCAAGGGCCTGCTCGGCACCGTCGACGCCGCCTCCCCCGTCATCCGCCGGGCGAGCCTCGGCCGCATCCGCCCCGAGGCACTGGCCCACCTCGACGCCCTTCACCTGGGCAACGACGGCGTCGAGGAACTCGACGCCTGGATCAGCGCCGACGGCCTCACCCCGCTGCAGGCCGCCGACCGCTACCTCGCGGCTCACCCGTAACCGCCCGCACCAACCCACCGGAGACATGGAAATGAACCCGCACCCCGACACCATGCCCGCCGTCGCCTACCGCACCAGCCTGCCGATCGACGACCCCGCCAGCCTGGAGGACCTCGCACAACCCGTTCCCGAGCCCGGCCCGCACGACCTGCTCGTCCGGGTCGAGGCGATCGCCGTCAACCCGGTGGACTACAAGGTCCGTCAGAACGCCGACCCGGGCGGCGCGCCCCGGGTGCTCGGCTGGGACGCCGCGGGCACCGTGGTCGCCGTCGGCGAGCAGGTGACCCTCTTCCAGCCCGGCGACGACGTCTACTACGCCGGCGCACTCGACCGCCCCGGCGCCAACTCCCGCTTCCACGCGGTCGACGAGCGACTGGTCGGCCCCAAGCCCGCCACCCTCTCCTTCACCGAGGCGGCCGCGCTGCCGCTCACCGCGCTCACCGCCTGGGAGGGCCTGTTCGAACGCCTGGGCCTGCGCCACGGCGACCTCGGACAGACCGGCACCCTGTTGGTCACCGCCGCGGCGGGCGGCGTCGGCTCCATCGCCACCCAACTCGCCCGCACGCTCACCGGGTTGACCGTGGTCGGCACCGCCTCCCGGCCCGCGAGCGTCGAGTTCGCCCGCCGGATGGGCGCCCACCACGTGATCGACCACCACCGCCCGCTGGTCGAGCAGCTCGCTGACGTCGCAGCCGGCGGAATCGACCACGTCTTCGGCACCGCCGGCACCGACCGGAACCTCGCCGCCTACGCCGAGGCGCTCAATCCCTTCGGGCAGATCGTCGCCATCGACGACTTCGACACCCTGGAGATCGGCGCCCTCAAGGCCAAGAGCATCTCGTTCCACTGGGAGTTCATGTACACCCGCTCGATGTTCCGGACCCCCGACCAGGCCACCCAGCACCGCATCCTCGCCCAGGTCGCCCGGCTGGTCGACGCCGGACTGATCACCACCACCGCCACCCGGGACCTCGGCCCGATCAGCGCCGCCAACCTCCGCGAAGCCCACCGCCTCCTGGAGTCCGGCACCGCCATCGGCAAGACCACCCTGACCGGCTGGGCGGTCGAAGCGAACGCTCGGCCTGCCGCGGGTTCCGCCCGGCGCGTCTAGGCCGATGGTGCGGGCCGCGCGGCGGCATCGGCGGCACCGCCGTGGCGCAGCGTTTCGAGGGATGCGCCGCGTCGGCGCCGTACGAGTTCCCGCAGGGTGCTGACGTTGCGGTAGCCGACCCGGCCGGCGATCGCCTCGGCGCTGAGCGTGGTGGTGCGCAGCAGGAAGGTCGCCTCGTCCAGTCGGATGTCCTGGACGAAGTCCAGGGGTGATGTGCCGAGGACGGTCTGCGCGGTGCGCTGGAGGGTGCGCTGGCTGACGCCGAGCGTGCGGGCGGCTTCGGCCAGCGGGGGCGGATCGGCCAGGTGCGCGCGGGCCCACCGTTCGAAGGCGGTCATCAGCGGGTCCGCCTGGGCCAGTTGGGTGGGGAGGGCGAAGGCGGCCTGCGAGGGTCGGTCGCCGATCAGCAGGTAGCGGGCGACGAGGTCGGCGAGGGCGGGACTGTGGCGCTGCACCACCCACAGCGCGAGGTCGATGTGGGCGAAGGCCGCGCCCGCGGTGGTGACCGGGCCGTCCTGGATCAGCGTCCGCGAGTCCTCCAGCACCACGCCGGGGTAGCGTGCGCGGAAGGCGGGGCCCAGCCACCAGCTCGTCGTCGCCCGCCTGCGTTCGAGGGTCGCCGACTCGGCCAGGAAGAACGCTCCGCTGCACGCGGCGGCCAGTGGGGTGCCGGAGGCGGCGAAGGCGGCGGCGAGGTCGAGCAGCCAGGCGTTGGCGGGCTCGCGGACCGCTGCGACCACCCGCTCGGGGGCCTGGAAGCCCACCGCCGGCATCAGCAACAGGTCCGTGCCGTGCGGGAGTTCCCCGACCGGTACGGTCGTCAGGCTCAGCCCGTTCCCCGTACGGACCTGCGGCCCCCCGCCGACCACGGTCACCGAGAACGGCGGCGCGCCACCGTCCCGCGCGCTCAGCGAGTTCGCCGCGCCGAGCACATCCATGATCGCCGAAAGCCCTGAATCGAAGACGCCGTCAACCGCTGCCATCACCACGCGCATGGCGCAAACGGTACTCGAAACGTCGTTTCCGCCGCTCGTGGCGGATCGATCACGGCCCTAACGTCTTTCCCGGGCCGGACATTCGCTACCGGCCCCGCTGCGAAGCCGCTGACGGCATCGCCACCCAACCACTGACCTACCATGGAGATCCCGTCATGACACTGAAGCTCGGAGTCCTCGCGTTGCTGACCGCCAAGCCGGGCAAGGAGGCGGAGCTGGCCGCGTTCCTGGACGCCGGCCGCGCCGTCGTCGAGGACGAACCCGGTACCCGGGTCTGGTACGCGTTCCAGGTCGACAGCGCGACCTTCGGCATCTTCGACGCCTTCGCCGACGAGGACGCGCGCCAGGCCCACCTCACCGGCCGCATCCCCGCCGCACTCGCCGAGGTCGGCCCGGAACTGCTCGCCGCCGCCCCCGACATCCGCCTGGTCGACGTCCTCGCGGCCAAGAACCCTTCCTGACGCGACGGCGTCGGGAAAGCGCCGATCTCCAGTGCTCGCACCCGAGGTGGAGATCGGCGCACCCGGCCGGCCGCGTCGCCCGGGAGGGCATCCGCCGGAACCGACCAAGAGGAGGACTCCCGTGCTCCACGTCCCCGGCGGACCGGGTGGCGGCGCCGACCGGCCACCTCGGCAGCGGTCGGCGCGACCGTCCTGGCGCTGGCGGCCGCCGCCGGCTGCGGCGCGGCACCGGCCGGCAGGCCCCCCGCCCGTCCGACGCCCCGACAGCCCGCAGCCGCGGCAAGCGGCCCCGTCGGAGGAGGTGCCGCCTGGACCGGGCAGTTCACCGGCTACGGCTCCCCGTCGTGGCAGCACGCCTGGGGCGTCGCCGGCCAGGGCGCCTGGGGCGGCGACAACCTGGCCGAGGTCTCCGACCCCACCGCCCCCGGCGACGGTTCCGCCCTCCGGGTCACCTACGGAGCAGGCTCCTCGGACAACAAGTGCGCCGACTGCCCCGCCACCGGAGGCGGACAGTTCTACACGGACCTGAACGCCCTCGGCCTGTCCGCACTCGCCCACGGCAGCACCCTCGACCTGGCGTACCGGGTCAGGTTCCCGGCCGGCCGCGACTGGGGCAGGGCCGGGAAACTGCCCGGACTCTACGGGGGCCGGATCGGCCAGGAGTCCGGCGGCAACCACGGCAGCGGCTGGTCCACCCGGTACATGTGGCGCGGCGCGAACGGCGTGCCCGACAACGGCGAGGTCTACCTCTACACGCCCACCAACTCCGGCCCGACCGGCTACGGCGTGGACGAGGGCCTCGGCGACTGGCGGTTCCTCGCCGACGGCACGTGGCACACGGTCGAGCAGCTGGTGAACCGGACGACCGGCGACATCACCGTCTGGTACGACGGCCGGCAAGTCCACTCGGCCCACGGCGAGGCCTCCGGCATCAGCTCCCTCCCCTTCGGGGGCGTCCTCTTCTCCACCTTCTACGGCGGCCACGACACCAGCTGGGGGCCGACGAGCACCCAGCAGGCCTACTTCGCCGACTTCTCCCTCTCCCCTGGCGTCCAGCACTGACCGCGAGGACGTGAACGGCACCGCCCGGTACGCCCGACCCCGGCGACCGGCGGGCGACCCTGCTGGTCCTCACCGAGGCCGCCGCTGTTCCGCCGGTGTTCCTCCGCTGTTCCGGACGGCCTCGCGGGCCGTCTCCCGCATTCGCCGCACCGGCCCGCGGACGCGACCGCGTACCGTACGGTGTGGGTCCATGGATCAGATAGCTCCCCTTGACGCCCGCCGGTGCTACACGGCACATCATCCGGTGCACGCCGCCTACTACTTCGCGCCGGAGCACGACGACTGGTACGGCCTGCTGGGCCTGGACCGCGGTCCGATGGCGTACCTGGCCGGGCGGTCGGCGCCGCTGGGGAGGCCCGGTCCGAGCCTGGTCAGCGCGGTGTTCTACAACTTCAGCCCGGAGCTGATCGCCCGCTGTCTGCCGCGCGCCTGGGACGCGGCGGCGCCGGAACGGGTGCTGGAGACCAGACTGCGGATCGTGGACGCCTGCCTCACCCGGCTGCTGGGCGCGGAGGCGGTGTCCTCGGCCGCCATGGCGGAGGCGGCGGACCTGGCGATGCGGGCGGTCGAGGGCTGCACCGGAGCGGGTCGGCCGATGTTCGCCGCCAACGCGGACCTGCCGGTCCCGGATCGGCCGCACCTGCGGCTGTGGCACGCGGCGACGCTGCTGCGCGAGCACCGCGGCGACGGGCACGTGGGCCTGCTGGTACAGGCCGAACTCGACGGCCTGGAAGCACTCGTGACGCACAGTGCGACCGGCGCGCACTGGAAGCCCTCCTTCCTCCAGCCCCAGCGCGGCTGGTCGCCGCGCGACTGGGCGGCCGCCCAGCAGCGGTTGCGGTCGCGCGGACTGCTGGACGAGACCGGCGAGCTGACCGCGCAGGGGCAGGAGCTGCGACGCACCCTGGAGACGGAGACCGACCGGCTGGACCTGGCGCCGTACCGCCGCCTCGGCGCCGAGGGCACCCGGCGGTTGACCGAGCTGGCCGGGGCGTTCTCCCGCACGGTACTCGCCCGCGACGGCATGCCACTGGCGCAGATCGGCAAGCGCTGAGCGCGGATCGGCAAGCGCCGCACACGGACGGCGGCGGCCCCCGGACGTTCCCGGGAGCCGCCGCCGTCCGTTCGTCGGGCTCAGCCCTCCGCCGCCGCCAGGGCCGTCTTCTCCGCGGCCGAGCGGGCCATCGCCGCCAGGACCTCGCGCAGCTGGTCGAGAGTGGCCTCGTCGGCCACCCGGCCGCCCTTCATCTTGGGGCCGGCCACCGGGATGGACATCGACTCGGGCAGGACGTCGGCGCCCATCATCCGCAGTGTCTCGGTGGTCCAGGCGCGGGCCCGCTCGCCGCCGGTGGTGGCGGGCGAGGCCGTCACCACGGCGACCGGCTTGCCGACCAGCTCCCCACCGCCGACGATCCACTCCAGGCCGTTCTTGAGCACCCCGGACATCCCGGCCGCGTACTCGGGGCAGGTGATCAGCACCGCGTCGGCGCTCTTCAGCTCGGCCCGGAAGGCCATCACCGAAGCGGGCGGGCCGGCGACCTCCACGTCGTGCTCAAAGTACGGCAGCCCCGCCAGGCCCTCGAATATCGTCAGTTCCGTGCCCGGACCGCACATGTCGGCGGCAGTGAGCGCCACCGAGCGGTTGAGCGAGCCCTCGCGCAGGCTCCCGACGATCGCCACGAACTTCATTCCTGTCCCATCTCTCGTTCCGCGTACGCCCATTGTCACGCGATCGAGGCCACCGCCGCACGTCGTACCGCCGTAACGGCCGCCACGATCTGACGGCTGACCAGGTGGCGGTGGTCGACCAGGTAGAAGTGGCCGCCGTGATAGACGTGCAGTCCCCGGTAGTCCCGGGTGTGGCGCTCCCAGGCGGCCAGCCGCGGCCGGTCGACCAGCAGGTCGGTGCTGCCGCCGAAGGACGACAGAGCCACCGGCAGCGGGTCGGCGTCCGGGTCGGGCCGCCAGGTGTCGACCAGGGCGAAGTCGTTGCGGAATGTCGGCGCGAACACCTTCCACAGCATCTCGTTGTCCAGCACGGCGGGCGGTGTCGCGCCCACCGCCCGTAGCCAGTCGCGCAGTTCGGCGTCGGACAGGTGGTGGCGGGCGGCCGGGCCGGCGCCGTGGCCGGCCGACGGCGCCCCGCAGGAGGACAGGCCGAGCCACAGCGGCGCCCGCCGCCCCGGCCGCGCCAGCCGGCCGGCCAGCTCGTAGGCGACCAGCGCTCCCATGCTGTGGCCGAAGAACGCGTACGGCCGGTCCAGCCACGGGGCGAGCTCCCGCTCCAGGAAGTCGGTGAGCTCGTCGGCGCCGGCCAGCGCCGGGCGGTCGGACAGCCGCCCCCGGCCGGGAGCGTCCACCAGGCACAGCTCCCAGTCGCCGGGGAACAGCTGCTCCCAGCCCCGGTAGAGCAGGTGCGAGCCGCCCGCGTGGTGGAACAGGAACAGCCGCAGCGTGGCGTCCGGCCGCGGCCGGGGGCAGGTCACCGCGCCGCGCACGAGCGGGCGCACCCTGGCCGGGCCCGCGGGTATCGCGCTCACCCGCGCGCCGCGGCCAGCGCCGCGTCGAGCGGGTGGACGGCCGGGAGCCGGCGCATCCGGGCGAACTCCACGACCTGTCCGGCGACCGCCTCCAGTCGGGACTGCAGACGGGCGTCGGTGCAGCGGCCGTCAGGACCGAACCCGGCCTCGACGGTGTTCACCGCCACGCCCAGCGGCGTCGGCCAGCCGCGCAGTGCGCACACCACGTCGCGCAGCGCCGACAGTGTGGACACCGCGCCCTGCCAGCCCGCGCCGACCGCCAGGCAGCCGACCGCCCGGCCGGTGAAGTACGGCCGCGCGTCGCCGCGCAGGTCCTCGACGTAGTCGAGGGCGTTCTTCACCAGGCCGGAGATGCCGCCGTGGTAGGCCGGGCTGGCCAGCACCAGCCCGTCCGCGGCCGCGATCTCGGCGATCAGCCGCTCGGCCCGCGGCTCGCGGACCGGCTCGCGCGGGTCGTACAGCGGCAGCAGCAGGTCGTCGCCGGCGATCAGCGAGGTCCGGGCGCCGAGCCGCTCGGCTTCGGCGAGCACCGCGCGCAGCGCCCGCTCGCCGGTCGAGCCGGGCCGGGTCGATCCGCCGATGCCGACCAGTAGCGGCGGCTGTTCCATTACCCCTCCTTCTGTCGGTCGGTCAGGTCCTTCTGTCGGCCGGTCAGGCCGCGACGGGTGCGGTCGGGGCGCCGGCGTCACTGCGGGCGCTCTCGTGCAGGTCGCGCCGGTGGATGAACAGGAAACCGATCGCGGCGCCGACGGCCGCGAACACGGCGCACCACACCATCACGTCACCGAGGGCACTCACGAAGGCGCTGCGGGCGGCGTCGGTGACGCCGGCCAGGGAGTCGGCCGGGACGGCCGCGGACAGGCCGCCGGTGCCGGACGCGGCGATGGTGCGGCCGAGCGGCTCGGCCTGCGCGCCGAGCGCGGAGCCGGCGGTGGAGGCGGCGAAGTCGGCGACCACCTTGTGGTGGAAGAGCGCGCCGAACGCGGCCACCCCGACCGCGACGCCGACCTGCTGGAACGTTTCGCCCATGCCGGAGGCCATACCGGCCTTCTCGGGCCGGACCACGCCGATGGTGATGGCGGCCCGCGGCGGGTTGAACAGGCCCATGCCGATGCCGGTGACGATCATGCTGGGCAGCATCGCCGTCCAGTCGCTGCCCGGCTCGACCAGGGTGATCAGAGCCATGCCGACGGCGATGAAGCCGATCGAGGCACCGATCAGCACGCCGGGCTGCACCGAGGCGAGCGCGCCGCCGGTGATCGCGGCGACGATGAACAGGGTGATCATCATCGGCATGAAGCGCAGGCCGGTCTCCCACGGCGAGTAGCCCAGCACGTTCTGCACGTAGGAGATCTGCAGGAACACCGCGGCCAGGCTGGTGGCGTTGGACAGCAGGGTGGCCAGGCACACGCCGCTGAAGGTGCGGATGCGCAGCAGCGACATGTCGAACATGGCGGCCTCGCCGCGCCGCAGCTCGACCACGACGAAGAGCACCAGCAGCAGCACGCCGCCGGCGAACGCGCCGAGGATCGGGGCGCTGGTCCACCCGGTGGACTCGCCGCGCAGGAAGCCGAGCACCAGCAGGGCCAGGCCGAGGCCGAAGGTGACCATGCCGGCCCAGTCGATGCCGTACGGGACCTGCTCACGCGACTCGTTGAGCTTGGCCAGGCCGATCAGCAGGGCGATCACGCCGATCGGGACGTTGACCAGGAAGATCCACCGCCAGCCGAAGGTGTCGGTCAGCAGGCCGCCGATCAGCGGGCCGAGGGCCAGGGCCAGGCCGGCGATGCCGCCGAACACGCCGAAGGCCTTGCCGCGGTCGGCGCCCCGGAACTCGTTGCCGATCAGGGCGGGCCCGACCGAGAACAGCACGGCGGCGCCGATGCCCTGCACGCCGCGCGCGAGGTTCAGCGTGAGCACGTCCTGGGCGAGGCCCGCGCCCAGCGAGGAGAGGGTGAACAGCACCAGGCCGGTGCTGAACACCCGCTTGCGGCCGAGGCGGTCGGCCAGCGAGCCGCCGGTCAGCAGGAACGCGGCCAGGGTGAGCGTGTAGGAGTCGATCACCCACTGGAGGTCGGAGAACCCGGCGTTCAGGGTCTCCCGCAGGTTCTGGAGGGCGACGTTGACCACGGTCACGTCCAGCATCAGCATGAACATCGCCACGCACGCCAGTGCCAGGGTCCATCCCCGGGCGGAACCTCCCGTCGCCGCGGCGGCCGACGGGTTCTCGGCTGACATCACGCAAGTCCTTTCGTCACACGGGGCGGTGGCCCCGCTGTTCGGTGGTGCACTGCTCATCGCCAGGCGCCGGTGGCCGGGTCGTGGACGCCGCGAACCGCGCCCTCGATCCCGGTCACCGCGATCAGGGCCCGCCCGTCCGGGCCGACCAGGGCACAGTGCTCAGTGCCGTCGGCCGCGAACCAGTGCCGCAGCAGCAGGCCCTGAGGGTGGGCGGCGGCCAGCGCGAGGTCGTTGGCGCCGGTGTACAGGCGCACATCGGCCAGCGCGGTGGGCACGATCACGGGTACGGGGCCGGGGGTGCGGCCGTCGAGCACGCTGGTTCGCAGCAGGCAGTCCAGGGCGGTGCTGGGAATCAGGAAACGGTCGAACACGCTCCGCGCGGGGAGTTCCAGCCGCAGGTCGGCGGCGCCGCCGTCGGACAGCAGTCTGGGGTTGCGCAGGGAGCTGAAGACACCACTCAACTCTACCGTCGTCCCGGAGAGTTCGTAGGTGTTCGGAGCACTCCGGCCGACTTCGGCGACGGGCGGGCAGAGCGGCCCGGCCGTCAGGGTGCGGGCCAGGGTGACCGTCATCCGGCTGTGCTCACGGGCGGGCACCGGTCCGTCGGCCGGGGTGAGCACCCGGACCGCGACCCGGTCGCCGTCGCGTTCGGCGGTGACCTGGAGGGTGCGCGGCCAGCGGTGTTCGGCGGCACGGATGAACCGGGAGAGCACCACGTCGCCGATCCGGGCCGGCACCAGGCCGGGGGCGAGTGCCGCGGCGGCCTCGGCGGCCATCTCCAGGATGAAGGTGCCGGGGACGGTGGGCCGGCCGTCGACCAGGTGGTCGCGCAGGTACGGGTGGCCGTCGAGGTCGACGTGGCAGGTCCAGACCGCGGTGCGGCCGCTCCGGGCGGGCGCGGCGGTCAGGAAGGCACGCGGCGCGGCGGCCAGCGGCCCGGGCGCGGGCACGGCCCGGGCTGCGGCCCGGAAGCCGGGGGCACGGCGCTCCAGGGTGGCCCAGTCGGCGTCGCCGATCCAGCTGGTGGCCAGCCCATGGCTGCCCCGGCCGGCCAGTTCGGTGCGGAAGAAGGCCCGGCCCTGTTCGTCCGTCAACTGACCGATCTCGTTCTGCCGGGCGAGCAGCGCGCCGGCGGGCGTGTCGGCCGAGGCCATCCCGGACTCGACCCACAGCCCGGACGTGAACGCGACCTCGTCCCGGCCGTCGATCGCACGGGCGTGTGCGGCGGCCAGCATCAGGTACTCGTTCGCGGCACCGTAGTCGGGCTCGCCGCGCAGGCCGATGAAGGCGGACACCGAGCTGACGGCGCACCACAGCGCGGGCCGGCGCTCGCCGAACGCGGCGCGCAGGTGGGCGTGGCCGCGGACCTTGACGTCCCGGACGGCGCGGAAGTCGGCGAGCTTCTTGCGGGTCACCCCGGCGGAGCGGCCCAGGCCGGCGCCGTGCACCAGGACGTCGACCCGGCCCTCGACGGCGAGGACCTCCTCGACGGTCTTGCGCACGGCACCCTCGTCGAGCACGTCGCACTGGCGGTAGTGGACCTGACCGGGGCCGCACAGCGCCTCCAGGTCGGCGATCACCCGGGCTCGTTCGTGGAGCTGGACGGCGCGCTCGTAGCGGCGGCCGAGGGCGGCCGGGTTCTCGCCGGGGTGGCGGGCGGCCAGTTCCCGCAGCGCCTCGACCCGGGGCGCGGGTGCGGCGGCGTCGGCCGGGTCGGGGGCGGCACCGGAGCCGAGCAGCCACACCGACTGCGGGGTGCGGCCGTCGACGAGTTCGCGCACCAGGTGGGCGGTGAGCCCGCGGGCACCTCCGGTGGCGACCACGACGGGGGCGTCGGGCAGTGCCGGCGCCTGCTCGGCGGCGGGGACGGGGACGGGCAGCAGTTCCAGTCGTTCGCCGGCCAGGTGGTAGGCGGCGGGGATGAACCGCTCGGCGGCGGACTCCTCGGCGAGCAGCGCCAGCGCCGCGTCCGCCTCGGTGCGGTCGGTGACCACGGCGAACATCAAGCAGTCCGTCAGTTCCTGGGCCAGGCTGCGGACCAGGCCGGTGAACAGGCCTCCGTGCGGGGCGGGCACCAGACCGTCGGCACCGTCCAGCACCAGCACCGCGAAGGAGCGCAGGTCCGGGGCGCGGTGCTGGGCGGCCAGGAACGCCAGGTCGTGCAGGTCGAGCAGGCGCTCGGACACGGCGTCGGACGGCCGGTCCTGGAATCCGGCCAGGACGCGTACGTGGGTGAGGGCCCGGCCGTGCCCGTCGAGCAGGGCGGCCAGGTCCTCGGGCCGCTCCAGTCGGACGGCGGGGACACCGTCCACCGGCGTGGCGCCGCTCGGTACGGCGATCAGGCAGTCGGCGGGCAGCGGGAGGCCGGCCAGCGCCGCCGGGTCGTCGGCGAGCAGCAGGGTGCCCGCGGGGACGGCGGCCAGCGGCTCGCGCACCCGCCGGGCGGGCACCGGGTGCAGGGTCAGGGCGTGCCGGGCGAGGTGACCGGTCAGCACCTGCGGCCCGGCGGGGTCGGCGACGTGCGCCGGGGTGACCCGCACGGTCGGGGTGTGGGCGTCCTCGACGGACCGCAGCCGGCTCGGCTCGCCCCGGCGCAGCGCCTTGAGCAGGGCGACGGAGCCCTCGGCGCCCCGGTAGTCGCGGGGCTCGGCGGGGGCCGCGGGGGCCTGCGGGCGGTCGAGGGAGAGCTCACCGAGTACGGGCAGTCCGCGCTGCTCGGCGGTGCTGCGCCGGGTGAGGACGAAGCCGACGGCCGCGTCGGCGACCGGGCGCGGGTCGCGGGCGGGCAGGCCGTCGACGGCGGCGCTGACGCCCATCACCACGGCGAGGTCGATCTCGCCGTCGCGCAGGTAGCGGACGGCCGTGACGAGCGCGGACAGCGCGGAGTCCCGGCCGGCGTCGACGGTCATGTTGGGGCCGTGCAGGTCGAGGCGCTGGACGACGCGGGCGGCGATGACGTTGGGCATCAGGCCGGGATAGGCGTCCTCGTTGATCGGCGGGGTGAGGCCGCGCACGGTGTCGGCGAGCGCCGAGGCGGGAAGTCCGGCGGGGGCGGTGACGTGCCGCTCCAGGTCGTCGAGGTGGTAGCGCAGCGCGTAGCCGTGGGCGTTGCGGGTGGGGCCGCTGTGGCCGACGAACACCCCGGCGCGATCGGCGAGCCGCCGGTCGCCCACCCAGTCGCCGGCGATCCGGTCGGCGCACCGCAGGGCCATCAGCTGGCTGCGGTCCATGGCGGCGATGGCGGACGGCGCGAGCCTGGCCTCGACCGGGCTGGGCACGGGGTAGGCGTCGCCGAAGGTGGCGGGCCAGTCGGCGGCGGCGCCGGTCAGCCAGCGCTCCAGTTTCTCGGGCGAGGGGTCGCCGGGCAGGTGGGTGCCGGCCGCGACCACCACGACCGGGTCGTCGGCGTCCGCCGCGGGCCGCTCGGGTGCGACCGGGGGGCGGTCGGTGAGCAGCAGGTGGCCGTTGGTGCCGCCGAAGCCCATGGCGGAGATGCCGACGGTGCGGCGTCCGCCGTCCCGCTCGGGCCAGGCCAGGTCGGCGGTGGGCACCCGGACCCCGGTGGTGCCGTCGGGCAGGCCGGTGAACTGGCGCTGGCCGGGGATGGTCCGGTGACCGAGGGCGAGCAGCGCGTGCACCGCGGAGACCGCGCCGGCAGCCCAACCGGCGTGTCCGACAAGGGACTTGTTCGAGGTCATGGTCCAGGTACGGCCGGGCGCGGCGGCGGTGAGGGCGCCCAGTTCGGTGCGGTCGCCGGCCGGGGTGCCGGTGGAGTGGGCGACCACCCAGTCGACGTCCTGCGGGTCGGTGTCGGCGGACTCCCAGGCGCGGTGCAGAGCGATCTGCTGCCCGGCCGGGTTGGGGGCGTAGATCGCCTTGCCGCGGCCGTCGGAGGAGCCGCCGAAGCCGGCCACGTAGCCGAGGATCGGGTCGCCGTCGGCGACCGCGCGGCGATGGGTCTTCAGGGCGAGGATCGCCGCGCCGTCGCTGAACAGCACACCGTCGGCGCCGCGGTCGAGCGAGCGCACCTGCCCGGAGCGGGACAGGCCCCGGAGCTTGGAGAAGAGCACCAGGTTCTGCGTGGTCAGCGCGAACGCGCCGCCGCACAGGGCGACATCGGCCTCTCCGGCGCGCAGCGCGCGCACCCCGATGTCGATGGTGTACAGCGAGGAGGAGCAGGCGGTGTCGACCACCACGATCTCCGCGTCCGCCGGCAGGTCCGGCACGGCGGCCCGGGCGATCCGGTACGGCAGCACCTCGTCGGGGGTACCGGCGGCCAGCGGGTAGCGGCACTCCAGGCCGTCCGGGACGGGCAGGCCGGCGTCACCGAGCAGGCGGCGGGCACCGGTGGCGACCAGGGTGTGCTCCAGGTGCTGGCTGCCGTCGGGGGTCAGGCCCACCGCGAACAGCTGCCGGTCGGCCGGACGGACCGTCACCTTCTCGGTGGCACCGAGCAGCGAGTGCCGCAGCCACAGCGCGGTGTACTCATCGGCGGTGAACGCCCCGGAGTCGATCTCCGCGCGCAGCGCGGGGTGCGGGGTGAAGCCGGTCATGAAGCCGGACACCCGGGCGTACGTCTTGTCCTCGGCGGCGATGTCCGGCGACCAGACCGTGTCGAGGTCGATCCGGTCGCCGGGTTCGCCGAAGACGGGCTCGCCCTCGGTGAGCAGCCGCCAGAACTCCTCGGGGCTGCTGGCACCGGGCACGGCCAGGCCCATGCCCACCACGACCACCGCGTCCCCCGCGACGTCGTCGGCCGCCGCGTCCGCGGCGGCGTCGGGCCGGGGCTGGGGCGCGCCCAGTTCGAGGGTGCGGCCGTCGAGCGCGACGGCGTCCGGGCCGGTCAGGAACACGGCGACCCGGGCGGCAGCCGCGTCCCGGCCGTCGGTGGAGTGCAGGGCATGGATCCGCACGCCGGGGGCGGCCGCCGCGAGCAGTTCGCGGACGGCCCCCTCCAGCTCCTGCCGTTCCCCGCCCGGCGGCCCGACCAGCAGCAGGGCTCCGCCCGGCGCCAGGGCGCGGACGGCCTCGGCGGCGGCCTGCCGGGCGGCGGGCCGCCACCCGTCCAGGTCGGCCGTCACGACCGCGGCGGCGGGCCGACCGGCCGGGCCGGCCTGCGCGAGCGCTGCGGCGACGGCCGGCCCGGTCGGCTCGCAGGCGAGCACGCGGGCGTCGGCGAACGCGGCGGTCAGGGGCTCCACTGCGCCGGGGTCGGCGGCGACCAGGACGGTGCGCGGGGCGGGGTCGATCGGCATGGTGACTCCGTGGGATCCTTCGTGAGGGTCGGTCAGCTCGCGAACGCCGGTGCGGCGAGCACGAGTTCGGCCACGTCGGCCAGAGTGGACTGGGCGATGAACCGACCGGGCTCGATCGACTCGCCCAGACCGAAGCGCTCGACCACCTTGGCCAGCATCTCCACCCGCTTCAGCGAGTCGATACCGAGGTCCGCCTCCAGATCGGCGTCCGCGGTGACCATCTCCACGGGGTAGCCCAGCGTCCCCGCGAACAGCTCACGCAGCTGCGCCACCACCTCCTCCAGGCCCAGCCCCACCGCCCCAGCAGGCTCCGCCACGACCGACTCGGCCACGACCGGCTCCGCCACCACGGGCGCCACCACGGCCTCCACCGCGGCCGGCCGCGCGGCCGGCTGGGCCGCGGCCTCCACCGCGCTCGCGACGGCGACGTCCGGGACACTGCGCCGCACCAGCCCGGACAGGCCTGCCCGGCCGCACTCCACGAACCGTTCGGCGCCCTCGGCGTGCAGCGCGCGCACGGCGTCCAGGAACCGCACCGGAGCGGTGAGCTGGCGGACCAGCAGCTCCTTGAGGTCGTCCCGGTCGCCCGCCCAGCCACCGGCGACCGGCGAGTACACCGCGTGCCGCAGCGGGAGTTGCCGGATGCCGACGATCCGCTCACGGAAGTCGTGCGCGGCGGCGGCCAGGCCCGGGCTGTGGAACGGGTAGGGCGCGTTCAGCCGTATCGTGCGCGCGCCCAGGGCCTCGGCGAGCCGGGCGACCAGGGCGACCGACTCGTCGGGTCCGGCGACCACGGACTGCCGCGGAGCGTTGACCACGGCGAGCGCCAGCGCGCGGTCGTCGGCCGCGCCGACCAGGTGGGCGGCGCGGTCCGCGGACAGCTCCAGGGCGAGCATGCCGCCGCGGCCGGGGTAGTGGGCGAGCAGCGCCTCGGCCCGGTGGCACACCAGCCGGGCGCCGTCGGCCGGCTCGAACGCGCCGGCGAGGGTGAGGGCGGCGATCTCCCCCATGCTGTGGCCGACCAGGGCGTCGGCCGGGCCGGCCGTCCCGGCGATCCGGTACCCGCCGACCGCGGCGGTGAACACGGCGAGCTGCAGCGCGAACGGGTCCTCGCGGACCAGCTCGGCGGCGGACGGGGCGTCGGCGCGGGTGAGCAGGCCGCTCACGCCGGGGCGGCCGAACTCGGCGGCGACCCGGTCGGCGGTGCGCAGCGCCTCGGCCAGTCGGTCGTCGTCCCGGCCGGCGAACATGCCGGGGGTGTAACCACCCTGCCCGGGCAGCAGGTAGACGGTCTGTACTGCCATCACGCGTCCTTCGTGGGTGTCGTCTGAGTACTCGTCGGGATGTTCGCGGTCACCAGGTGACGGGCAGTTCGCGGACGCCGTAGAGCACCATGTCGTGGCGGAACGGCAGGTCGGTCAGCGGCTTGGCCAGCTTCAGGTCGGGCAGGCGGCTGAACAGGCCGGCGAAGACGGTGCTCAGCTCGACCCGGGCCATGGTGAAGCCCACGCACTTGTGGAAGCCGTGGCCGAAGGCGACGTGGCTCTGCGCGTTCTCCCGGTGGATGTCGAACCGGTCGGGCTCGGGGAACACGGTGGCGTCCCGGTTGGCGGCGTTGAGCATGACCAGCAGGCCCTCACCGGCCTTGACGGTCTGCCCGCCGACCTCCAGGTCCTCGACGGCGGCGCGGGGCAGGCCGGCGTGGTTGATGGACAGGTAGCGCAGCAGTTCCTCGATGGCCTGCGGGATCAGCGAGGGGTCCGCCTTCAGCTCCTCCAGCTGGTCGGGGTGCTCCAGCAGGGTCGCGGTGCCCAGGCCGATGATCTGCGCCATGGTGTCGTAGCCGGACAGCAGCAGCAGTGCGGCCAGGCCGACGAACTCGGCGTGGTCGATCCGGCCGGCCTCCTGGTGGGTGGCCAGCCGGCCGAGCATGTCGTCGGTGGGGTTCTGCTCCCGGTCGGTCACCAGCCGGTCGAAGTAGGCCATCAGCTCGCCGGCCGCCTGGCCGACCTGCTCGGGGGTGCTGCGGCGGTCGAGGATGGTGTCGGTGAGACCGACGAACAGCGGAGCGTCCTCGTACGGCACGTCGAGCAGTTCGCACATGACGGTGGCGGCCATCGGGAAGGCCAGCTGGGTGACCAGGTCGGCGCTGCTGCCCTGCTCCTCCAGGCGGTCCAGCAGGCCGTCCAGGATGGCCTGCATCTGGGGGCGCTTGGCCTCCATCGCGTTGATCAGGAACTCGCGGGTGATCAGGCGGCGCAGCCGGCCGTGGTCGGGCTCGTCCTGGTTGAGGAAGAAGCCGGGGGGCAGCGGGGTGTCGCCGGCGATGTAGGACGGGTAGCCGGGGGTGTTGGGGTCGGAGCTGAGCCGGTGGTCGGTCAGCACGGCCCGGACGTCCTCGTGCCGGGTCACCACCCAGACCTCCTCGCCGCGCGGCACGGCGACCTTGAACACCGGCTGCTCGGAGCCGAGCTCACGGTAGGCGGGCGGCGGGTCGAGGGGGTGGACGCGGGGCATCGGGAAGGCCGGAAGGGCGGAGGTGGTCATCGCGGTCTCCATCAGCTCTGGGGCGGGGCGGGCAGGAAGCCCGTGGACACGAAGTAGTCGAGGTACAGGTCGAACAGGGCCCGGTCGACGGGGCGGCACTCGATGCCGGAGCCGTCCAGCGCGGCCTGCAGGTTGGCGGTGCCGAACACCGGCCGGCTACCGGGGTAGCCGACCTCGTCGGCGGGCCTGTCCTCGCCGAACAGCGGGAGGTAGACGGCGAGTTCGTTCTCCTCACCGCGTTCGACCGCGGCCACCAGCTCGCGGTACCAGTCGTGGTAGTCGAGCTTGCGCAGCGGGTAGCCGTAGTCGACGACCAGCTGGAAGATGTCGTTCATGCTGCTGGAGCCGGCGCTGGGCACGTTGAAGACCGGCTCGTGGAATCCCCCGCCGAGCGCGATCCGGGCGACGGCGGCGGCGCAGTAGTCCACCGGGACCAGGTCGATCAGCAGGTCGTAGTCCAGATAGGCGCCGAGCTGGATGCAGCCCTTGAGCAGGTGGTTGATGAAGGTGTCGGTCGAGCAGGCGCCGCTGGTCTGCGAGCCGGCCACCGCGCCGAGCCGGTAGACGTGGGTCGGCACGCCGCGCTCGCGGGCCTGCAGCATCAGGGTGTCGGCCACCCACTTGGACTGCCGGTAGCCGCCGACCACGTCCTCGGTCTCGGTGAGCCGCTCCTCGTCCCAGCGGCGCTCGCCCTGGTCGCCGGGGTAGACGCCGATGGTGGAGACGAAGTGCACCGGCTTGACCCGGGTGTCGCAGGCCAGCCGCAGCACCTCCAGCGCGCCGAACACGTTGACCGGCTTGATCTTCGCGTAGGGCACGATCCAGCTGGAGATCGCCGCGTTGTGGATCACCATTTCGACGGTCTCGGCGAGCTCCCGGTAGGCGCGCCGGGTGGTGCCGAGGTAGGGCCGGCCGGTGTCGCCGGGGACGCCGACCACCCGCTCGGAGTCGCCGGTGCGCAGCAGCCCGTACTCGGCGAGGTTGTCGAGCACCCGGACGTCGGCCTGCGCCCGGTCGGCGGCCCGCACCAGCACGTACACGGTGGCGGTGGAGCGGTCGAGCAGCTCGCGCAGCAGGAACGCACCGGTGTATCCGGTGCCGCCGGTGAGCAGCACCGCGCGGTACGGACCGGCGACGGGCGCCAGCGCGTCGGGGCCGGGGGCGATGTCGGCGGGCAGGACGGCGTCGGCGAGCATCTCCTCGCCGCCGACGCCGCGCGGGTTGCCCGCACCGCTGATCTGCGGGTCGACCTGCGAGCCGACCATCCGGCCGAGCTGGGCGACGGTCGGGTTCTCGAACATCCGGCGCAGGTCGAGCCGCACGCCGTACGCGTCGCGCACCTGGGCGGCCATCTGGAGGACCGTCAGGGAGTCCCCGCCCAGGTCGAAGAAGCTGGTCTCCACGCCGACCTTGGGCAGCCCCAGCAGGTCCTGCCAGATCCGGGCGAGCTGGGTCTCCACCGGGGTGCGGGGGGCGACGTACGCGGTCTCGGTGCTCTCCTCGGCGGTGGGCCGGGGCAGGCTGCCCCGGTCGACCTTGCCGTTGGGGAGCTTGGGGAGTTCCGGCAGCACGACGAAGTGCGCGGGCACCATCGCCTCGGGCAGGTGGGCGCGGGCGTAGCCTCGCAGGCTGCCGCGCAGGCCGGCCGCCCAGGACGACGCGAGCGGGTCGTTGGCGAGTCGTCGGTTCATGCCACGTCCTCGGAGTTGAGGGGGGTCTCGGGGTTGACGGGGGTGAAGACCGCGTCGAACGTGTCCAGTCGGCCGTCGGGGCGGACCCGGGTGGCCAGCCGGTGGCCGGTCGCCTCGGCGATCTCGACGAGGTCCTCGGGGTGGACGGCGGCCTCCTCGTCCACCGACCACAGCTGCCGGTCGAGGTCCCACGCGGTGGCCTCGCCGGGAGCGTCGGCGAGGGCGCGGACCGCGGCGGCGACCCGCACCAGCCGGCGGTTGGGGATCCCGGTGACCAGCCGCTCGCCGGGTTCGGCGACGAGCCGGTCACGCAGCGAGTCCAGCCCGTCGGGCAGCGTCGTCCAGGCGATGCGCGCCGCGGGGGCGGGCGCCGGGGCGCCGTCGCCGACCAGCAGGGTCACGTCGTAGCGGAACAGCGACAGCTCGTTGTCGGCGCGGCCGCGCTTGAGCTCGAGCCGGACGTCGGCGACCTTGCCGCTGTCCGCGGCCAGCCGCTGGAAGAAGTCCGGCGAGAGGCACAGCTCGCGTTCCTCGTTCAGCTGCCGGTGCACCGCGGAGCGGATCTCCTCGACGGTGCTCAGCGCGCCGGCCCGGTGCAGCTGCACGGCGGTGTGGAACTCGGGCAGCAGGTCGAGCGAGCGGACGTCGCCGACGAACACCGCGCCGCCGGGGCGGACGGCGCGCACCGCGTCCAGCAGGACCGTGCGCAGGTAGTCGGTGCCGGGGAAGTACTGGGCGACCGAGTTGATCACCACGGTGTCCAGGCTGTCCTCGGGCAGGGCGGCGAGGTACTCGGGCCCGCTGTGGGCGAGGTGGACGTGGCCGGGCAGCGGCCGGCCCAGGCAGCCCCGGGCGGCGTCCAGCGCGGCCGGGGACAGGTCGACGCCGTGGTACTCCTCGACGTGCTCGGCGAAGGAGCGCAGCACGAGGCCGACTCCGACGCCGACGTCGGCGACCCTGGCGGGCTCCAGGGCGCGGATCCGCTCCACGGTGTGGCCGAGCCATTCGCGCATCTCGGGCACCGGGATCGGCTCGCCGGTGTAGCTGGACAGCCAGCCGGCGAACTCCGAGCCGTCCTCGGCGGGCGCGGTGTACGCGCTCTCCCACACCTCGCCCCAGCGCTGGACGTGGGCCTGCTGGACGGTGTCGTCGGACAGCTCCTCGGCGGGCGAGACGTAGGCGACCAGCTCGGGGCCGTGCGCGCCGTCGATCGCGATGACCGCGACCGCGTCGACGCCCTCGTGCCGCGACAGCACGCTCTCCACCTCGTCCGGCTCGACCCGGTGGCCGAGGATCTTCACCTGCCGGTCGACCCGGCCGAGGAACTCCAGCCGCCCGTCGGCGCGCCAGCGCACCCGGTCGCCGGTGCGGTAGTAGCGCTGCCCGTCGTGCTCGACGAAGCGCTCGGCGGTGAGGTCGGGCCGGCCGAGGTAGCCGGCCGCGACGCCGTCGCCGCCGATCCACAGCTCGCCGGAGGAGCCGATCGGAACGGGCCGGCCGTGGGGATCGGTGACCCGGACGGCGGTGTTGGCGATCGGCCGGCCGATCGGGATGGTGCCGGCCTGCACGTCCAGGTCCCGGTCCAGCTCGTGGACGGTGGACCAGATGGTGGTCTCGGTGGGCCCGTACATGTTGAGCACCCGCACCTGCGGCAGTGCGCCGAGCAGGCGCTGCGCCAGGCCGGAGGGGAACGCCTCGCCGCCGATCAGCAGGGCGCGCAGCCCGGTCAGCGCGGCGAGCGCCTCGGGCTCGGCGGCGACCGCGGCGAACAGCGAGGGGGTGCCCTGGAGCAGGGTGACGCCGTGGCGTTCGCACAGCGCGGCCAGCGAGTGCGGACTCTCGGCGACCTCGGCCTCGTGGACCCGGCGCAGCTCGTCGACCCAGGTGAGGCTGTCGAGGACGTCGTCCGGGGCGACGCCGAAGTCGACCAGGCAGGCGATCTCGTCGACCCCGACGGCGGACAGGGTGCGGACCAGGTCCGCGCAGTCCTCGGGCGAGCCGAACAGGCCGGAGGCCTCGAAGTAGCGGTCGATGGCGAGGTCGATGACCGCCTCGATCTGGTCCTCCGCGCCCATCTCCGGCAGCTCCTGGCCGGTGGTGGCGAACAGGGTGCGCCACAGCTCGGTGGAGCTGCGCAGGTAGTCGCGGAACGGCTCGCGGGCCCGCGCCCGGGCGTCGGCGGTGTCCTCGGACATGAAGGTGTGCACCATCAGGGTGACCTGGCCGGGGCCGCTGTGCCCGGCCGCCTCCCGGGCCAGCCGGTACGCCTTGATCTTCGCCGCGAGGTCCTCGGGCGCCTGGCCGAGCAGGTGGGTGAGCAGGTTGGCACCGGACGCGCCGGCCTGCTCGAAGGTCTGCACGGCACCGACCGAGGTCAGCCAGATCGGCGGCTCCTCCTGGACCGGCGCGGGGTGGATGCGCACGTCGACGACCTCGCCGCTGCCGCCGGTGCGCAGCACCTGCTCGCCGCGCCACAGCCGCCGGAACTCGTCGATCTGCTCCGCCATCTTCTGCTTGCGCACCGGGAAGTTCTCCGGGCGCAGCGCGAAGTCGTTGGAGTTCCATCCGGACGCGAAGGCGAGGCCGACCCGGCCGCCGGAGAGGTTGTCGACCAGCGACCACTCCTCGGCGATGCGGATGGTGTCGTGCAGCGGGGCGACGACGCTGCCGCTGCGCAGGGCGATCCGCTCGGTGACGGTGGCCAGCGCGGCGGACATCACCGACGGGTTGGGGTAGAGGCCGCCGAAGTGGTGGAAGTGCCGTTCGGGTGTCCACACGGCTTCGAAGCCGTGGCGGTCGGCGAACCGGGTGGCGTCCAGTACCAGCCGGTAGCCGTCCTGGTTGGAGACGCCGGCGGAGGCGGCGAAGAAGAACAGGCTGAACCCGACCGCACGTTCGCGACTCTCGGTCTGCGGCACCAGGTTGTTGATGATCCGTTCGCCCGCCACCACGACCTTGGCGCCGCGGGTGAGCGGCCACAGCAGCTCGAGCACCGAGATGTCGAAGGAGACGCTGGTGACGGCGAGCACGGTGTCCTGCGGGCCGCAGCCGACGGTGCGGTCCATGCCGACGAAGAAGTTGACGGCGTTGCGGTGCCGGATGGCGGTGCCCTTGGGCTTGCCGGTCGTACCGGAGGTGTAGATGACGTAGGCGGTGTCATCGCCGCCGACGGCGACGTCGGGCGCGTGGTCGGGCCGGGCCGCGATGGGGGCGGCGTCCTCGTGGACGTCGACCCGGCGGGGCGCGGCGAGGCCGGCGGGTGCGCCGGGGCCGGTGATCAGGCAGCTGATGCCGGCGTCCTCGGCGATGGTGTCCAGCCGGGTACGGGGGAACGCCGGGTCCATCGGAACGTACGCGGCGCCGGCCTTGTGGACCGCGACCAGGGCGGTGACCAGGTCGATGCCGCGACGGATGCTGACGCCGACCAGGTCGCCCCGGCGCACGCCGAGGGCGAGCAGGTGGTGGGCGAGGCGGTTGGCGCGGGCCTCCAGCTCGGCGTAGTCGATCTCGTCGTGCCGGTGGGCGAGGGCGGTGGCGCCGGGGTTGGCGCGCACGTGCCGGGCGATCAGGCCGTGCACGGTGTCGGCGGCGTCGTAGTCGGCCGCGGTGTCGTTCCAGGCCGCCACCCGGGCGAGTTCGGCCCGGCCGAACAGCTCGGCCTCGACGGCACGCCGCTCCGGGTGGTGGGCGACCTCCTCGACGGCGCGGGCGTAGTACCCGGCGAGCCGGTCGCAGAACTCCTCGGGCAGCACGGCGAGGTCGCAGTCAAGCCACAGCGACAGCCGGCGCTCCTCCGGGTCGATCAGGAAGTTCACGGCCAGCGGGTAGTTGGTCTCGGCGATGCCGACGGTGACCCGCATCAACGCGTCCGAGGAGCGGCTGCCGTCGCGGTGGAAGTCCATGAAGTTGACGTAGGAGCTGAGCTGGAGCTCCGCGCCGAGGTCGTGCTGCATCTGCGCGATCGGGTAGCGGCGGTACGGGGCCGCGGCGCGCTCGTGGGCGAAGACGGCCCGGGCGGCCTCGGCCAGGGTCACGGTGGACAGGTCGAGACGCAGCGGCAGCGTGTTGAGGAAGACGCCGATGGTCTCGTCGCCGCCGTGCTCCTCCAGTCGGCCGTTGGCGACCATGCCGGTCAGCACCTCGTCGGCGCCCCCGACCAGGCGCAGCACCGCGGCGTGCGCGGCGACCAGCAGCGCCTTCAGCGGCAGCGCCTCGCGGGCGGCCAGGTCGCGCAGCGCGGCGGCGGTCGCTTCGGGGATCGGCACGTCGTATCGCTGGTTGGCGGCGTGCCGGGGCTCGTCGGCCGGGCGGGGGGCGAGTTCGGTGGGCTCGGCGCCGCGCAGCAGGGCGGACCAGAAGTCGCGGGCGGCGGGGTCGGCCACGGCGGCGCGTTCCGCGGCGACGAAATCGCGGTAGACGGAGGCCACTTCGGGCAGGGCGAGGGCCTGGCCGGCGATCCGGGCCTGGTAGTGCTCGACCACTTCTTCGAGCATCCGCATGTCGCTCCAGCCGTCGAGGACGACGTGGTGCTCGATGACGGACAGTTCGAAGGAGTCCTCGCCGCACGGGTGGACGGCGAACTTCAGCAGCGGGGCGGTCTCGGGGTCGAAGGTGGTGAACTTGGCCTGCTCGACCCACGCCTCGACGGCCCGCTGCTGGGCGGTGGGGGTGAGACCGCGCAGGTCCTCGCCGTCCTCGACGGGGATGGTGACGTCCCGGTGGACCAGTTGCAGCGGCTCGGAGTAGCGCGCGAGGTCGAAGGAGCAGCGCAGCGACGGGTGGCGGCGGGCGGTGTCGTCGACGGCGGCCCGCAGCGCCTCGCGGTCGAGCGGCGCGGATATCCGGATGCTGGTGACGACCCGGTAGATGGAGGTGTCCTCGGCGAACGCGGCGTGGAAGAGCATGCCCGCCTGCATCGCGCTGAGCGGGTAGGCGTCGTCCAGGCCGTCCGGCAGCAGCTGCCGGTCCCGCTCGGACAGCAACCCGAAGGGCTCCCGGGCGGCGGCCGGCTCCTGGTCCACCGCCCGTACGGCGCGGGCGAGTTCGCGGATGGACGGGCCCTGGAACAGGTCGGCCACGTCGAAGGTGCTGCCGTGCCGCTCGACCTCGGCGCGCACCCGGATCGCGTGCATGGAGTCGCCGCCGAGCGCGAAGAAGGAGTCGTCGATGCCGAACGCGTCGGTGCCCAGAACGGTGGCCCAGGCCTGGTGCAGCAGCCGTTCGCGGTCGGTGCTCGGCGGCTGGACGGCGGCGCGCGCCGCTCTCGCGGCGGGCAGTGGCAGGGCCTTGCGGTCGAGCTTGCCGTTGGGCAGCAGCGGCAGCTCGGTGAGCGGGACGACGTGCCCGGGCACCATGTAGGCGGGCAGCCGCTCGCGCAGCCAGTCGGTCAGCTCGGTGTGCTCGGGCTCGGCGCCGACGGGCACCACGTGGGCGACCAGCTGCGGCTCGCCGCCGCCCAGTCGCGGCGCGGTGACCACGGCGTTGGCGATCCCGGGGTGGGCGAGCAGCGCGGACTCGATCTCCCCGGGCTCGATGCGGAACCCGTGCACCTTCACCTGGTGGTCGAGTCGGCCCTGGTAGAGGACCACGCCGTCGGAACGCAGCACGGCGCGGTCGCCGGTGCGGTAGAGCCGTCCGGCGCCGGCCGGTCCGGGGACGAACGCGGCGGACGTCAGCTCGGGCCGGTTGAGGTAGCCGATGGCGACCTGGACGCCGCCGATGCAGAGCTCACCGGCCACTCCGGCGGGCAGCTGCCGACCGGCGCGGTCCATCACGTACAGCGTGGTGTTGGCCACCGGCCGGCCGATCGGGACCGGCCCGGCGGCGTCCTCGGGGCGGCACTGCCAGTGGGTGACGTCGATGGACGCCTCGGTCGGCCCGTACAGGTTGTACAGGGCCGGCGCGTGCTGGCCGTAGCGCTCGAAGTAGCGGCCGACGGTCTCCGGGCGCAGCGCCTCGCCGCTGCACACGATCCGGCGCAGGCCGGGCAGTTCGGCGGCGGCGTCCTCGGCCAGGAAGAGGTCGAGCATGGACGGCACGAAGTGCGCGGTGGTGATGCCGTGCCGGCGGACCGTCTCGGCGATGGCCCGCGGGTCGCGGTGCGCGCCGGGCGCGGCCAGGTGCAGGGTGGCGCCGGTCATCAGCGGCCAGAAGAACTCCCACACCGACACGTCGAAGGTGAACGGCGTCTTCTGCAGCACCTTGTCGTCGGCGCCGAGGCGGTACTCGTCCTGCATCCACAGCAGCCGGTTGACCACACCGCGGTGCGGCACGGCGACGCCCTTGGGGCGGCCGGTGGAGCCGGAGGTGAAGATGACGTACGCGGGGTCGGCCGGGCCGGCGGTGACGCCGAGCGGACCGGCGGCGGGCAGCTGGGTCAGCACCTGGTCGAGGGCGAGGGTCTCCAGGCAGCTGCCGGACAGCCGTTGGGCCAGGTCGGCCCGGGTCAGCACCAGCCGGACCTCGGCGTCCTCGATCTGCAGCGCCAGCCGGGCCAGCGGCTGATCGGGGTCGAGCGGGGTGTACGCGGCGCCGGCCAGCAGGACGCCGAGCAGGGCGACGACCAGGTCGAGCGAGCGCTCCTCGTGGACACCGACCACGTCGCCGGTGCGCACCCCGCGCTGACGCAGGTGGTGGGCCAGCGCGCGGGCCCGGTCGATGAGCTGGCGGTAGGTCAGCGACGCGCCGTCGACCTCGGCGGCGATCGCGTCGGGGGTGCGGGCGGCCTGCTCCTCGATCCACGCGTGCAGCGGGCGGTCGAGATCGTAGTCGCGCACCGGGCCCTCGGCCCGGGCGGCGGCCGCCTCGTCCTCGGCGAGCAGGTCGATCCCGCCGACCGGCGTGTACTCGGGGGCGCGCAGCAGGGCGTCGGTGAACCGGACGAAGCGCTCCCGGTGGGCGGCGAGCGGGGCGGCCCGGTGCCGGTCGGGGTTGGGCTCGAAGGTCAGTCGCAGGTCGGCGCCGTCGGCGCCGCCGAAGAACTCCAGGCCGAGGTCGGCGACCGGGCCGGAGGACAGCTGGTGGACGGGGCAGTCGACGGTGCCGAGCCGCAGCTTGCCGTCGAAGGACACCACGTTGACCACCACGCCGGTGGTGTGCTCGCCGCCGTCGGCGCGGCGGATCTCCCGCCGGATCTCCTCCCCGCGGAAGCGCTGGCGGCGCAGCGCCTCGCCGGCCCGCTCGCCGACCTGCCGCACGACCTCGCCGAAGTCCTGCTCGGGGCGGACGGTCACCCGCAGCGGCAGCACGTTGGCGAGCATGCCGGGGGTGGTGAGCGAGACCCGGGTGGTGCGGCCGCGCACCGGCAGGCCGAGGACGAGGTCCTGCTGCTGGGTGACGCGGTGCAGGTAGACGGCGGTGGCGGCCATCACGATGACCGACCAGTGCACCTTGTGCCGGGCCGCGGCGGCGTCGACGCCGGTGATGCCGGCGGGCTGCTGGAACCGGGAGGCGGCCGGGCCGTCCTGGTCCGGGGAGGCGAGGCTCGCGGTGTCGGGCCAGTCGGCGAGGGCGCCGAGCCAGTGCGCGCGGTCCTGCTCGTACTGTTCGGAGCCGCGGTAGGCCTCGTCCTCGGCGAGCAGGTCGGCCAGGGTGCCGCCCGCTGACGGCCGCGGCTCGCGGCCCTCGGTCAGGGCGGTGTAGATCTCGGCGAGCCGCCGCCAGTGCAGCGCCTGGCCGTAACCGTCGAGGACGATGTGGTGGTACCGGAAGTGCAGCAGGTGGTGGCGCGGGGCGACCTTCACCAGGGTGTGCGCGAACAGCGGTCCGCGGGTCAGGTCGACGGGGGTGGCGAGGTCGTCGCGCATCCACTGCTCGGCGGCGGCCCGGGCGTCCGCCGCGCCGCTGACGTCCCGGGTGTGCAACCCGGGGACGGCGTCGAGCGGCACCTGCCAGGGCCGGCCGTCGGGATCGGCGGTGAACCGCACGCACATCGCCTCGGCCTCGACGACGGCGAGCCGGACGGCCTCGGCCAGGCGCCGCTCGTCGACGTCCCCCTGGATGTCCACGTAGCCGGCGCAGTTGTGCATCGCGCCGCCGGAGTCGAGCTGGTGGGCGATCCACACCTCGTTCTGGGCGGCGGACAGCGGCAGACGCCCTGTGAAGGCGTTCACGAGTCACTCCTCTGGTGAGAAATTCATGAATGCGCGCGGGACTCGGTTTCACCGCGATGAAGAATTCGGAAATCCATTGCGCCGCCATTCCGGGCGGCCGAGGCGCTACCGACGGGTACCGTCGGCCGGGCCCGGACCGGCGCACACCGAAGCCTCTGACCAAGCGTCAGTTACGCGCCACGCTCCAGTAGTTACAGCCACTTCGAGGATCTCCCATCCGGCACCACCGGCGCCCTGATCGATCCTGCGGCCTCCCCCCCGAAGCGCTCCCCCACGACGCGGTTGACCTTAGGGTTCTCGGACCTGACCGGTCAACAACGACTTTCGGCCCGCGGTTCAAGCCGGAGAATTCCGGCGATTACACCGCGATGCCCCCCACACCCGCCCCGACCTGCATCGTCGGTGCGCTGCACATCCGGAGCGCCACAGGGCGTCAATCCGGTCGCAGGCGCACGACCTGCGCCAGGAGCACACAGCGTGAGCGCAGGTAGCAGCGGGTGGACCGTGCCGCACCCCCCGAATCCCCGCCCGCCACAGACCCCCCGCCGGCCACCCGCAGTCACCAAATGGACGCCAAAGCGGTCCCCGACCGATCAAAACCAGCCACCACCGGTGCCGTATGGCGTCCCTCTCAGCCCCTATCGGCCACCCGGGGAGGTCCTCCGACTTTGCCGCGGAAGGGCCGCGTGACGTCCCGATCTACCGTCCACCAGGGCATTCTTGACACATCGCCACCAAGCGCTCCGACGACGTGACCGGTCCGGGCCGGAAAAGGGGCTTGCGCCCTATTGCGCCATGATCCGATCAGCGGTATTCCACCCCCGGGCGTCGGCGGGACAGCCGCCGGAACGGCGTTCCGTGGAGTGGCACGGCAATCCCGGAATCCCCCAGCACGCAGCCGACCATCGCGCAACTCTCCGATGACAACGGCAGGTTCACCACGGGGTGGCCGACGACATTGCCCCGGCCCTGCGGGAACTCCCGCACCGGTCTCCTGACGCCGCTCCGGGGCACCCGAAGGCGCGGGACCCCGGGAACGCCGAAGGCCCTCCGTCCCGGGAGGGCCTTCACGGCGGCGAGGCCGCCGCGGTCGAGCTGTGATGGGCGGCAACGAACCGCAGGTTCGCCACCCGGGTGCCGTCATGGTCGACCGACCACCCAAAGGGTGGGCCCGGCGGCAGGAGCCGCCGGGCCGAACGTTCGGACGGACCAGGGGTCAGCTGGTCTGGATCGCGGTGTCGTCGATCACGAAGCTGGTCTGGAGGGAGGAGTCCTCCACACCGGTGAACTTCAGCGCGACGCTCTGCCCGGCGTAGGCCGACAGGTCGACCGTCTTCTGGGCGTAACCGGTGTTCTTGTCGAGGTTGGAGTAGGTGGCCACCGCGGTGCCGTTGACGGTCACGGTGAGCTTGTCGTACTGGGCCGTGGTGGTGGTCTCGGCCGTGTCGATGTGCAGCCAGTAGCTCAGGGTGGCCTTGCAGCCCGCCGGGATGGTGACGGTCTGCGAGAGGCTGTCGGTGTGCGCGGTGCCGTAGCCGTCCAACCACGCCTTCCAGGAGCCGCTGTGGGCCGGCTCGGACGCCGAGTTGTCGATCACACCGCTGGTCGCGGTCCACGGCGCGGCGGAGCCGGTCTCGAAGCCGGGGTTGCCGAGCAGCTGGGTCGGGGTGCAACCGCCGCCGGTGCCGGTGACCGTCCAGCCGAAGCTGGTGGAGCCGGCGGCGCCGGTGGTGTCGGTGGCGGTGGCGGTCACGTTGTAGCTGCCGGCGGTGGTGGCGGTGCCGGTGATCAGGCCGGTCGAGGAGTTGATGGACAGGCCGGCCGGCAGGCCGGTGGCCGAGTAGGTGAAGCTCTGGCCGGAGGCCGAGTCGCTGGCCTGGACCTGCAGGTTGGCCGAGGAGCCCTGGGCGGTGGTCTGGTTGCCGGGGTTGGTGACGCTCACCGTGTTGCCCGTCGAGCCGCCGCCCACGATCGGGTGGGAGATGGCGCAGGAGTTGGTGTCGTTGGACCAGCTGGCCTGCTCGGCCCAGGTGCCGAAGGTGCCGAAGGTGACGTTGGCCGCGCCGCCCGCGGTGCCCGGGGACAGCCAGGCGCACTCGTCGGAGTTCTCCTGGCCGTTGTACGAGCTGCCGGACACGTGGTTGGTCCAGCCGCCGGCCGGGTTCTGGTCCGACATCATCTCGTGCCACTCGTGGCCGAGGGTCATCGTCCAACCGTCCAGCGTGCCGGGCGAGTTGACGAAGCCCACGCCGCAGCCGGCGCCCGAGTCCATGTTGTAGGGCTGGTTGCTGAACGCGACGTCGCCGTACGGGGAGGTCACCGCGCCGCCGGTCAGCGTGGTGTCACCGTTGTAGTCGTGCCACGCGCAGTACTGGTTCTGGTAGTTGTCGGGGTTGGTGCCGTGCGGCGACAGGATCACGTAGTAGGCGTCCCGGTTGGACGCCGCCGTGGTGTTGCCGAAGTGGGCCGCCGCGTTGACGGCTTCCTGGCCGAGCTGGTGGCCGGTGGCGGCGCTCGGTGACGCCGCCGCGTTGTCGTACCACACGCCGGCGAGCACCCCGCCGCTCTGGTACGGGACGAAGTTCGCGTTCGAGGGGCAACTGGTGGCGCCGGCGGCCACGTTCGGCCCGTCGCACCACTGCGTCAGGTCCGCGGACCAGAGTTCGTTGCCGGTGCCGATGCCCTTGAACATCTGCTGAGCGGCGCCGGCCGCCCCGGCCGAGTCGCCCGAGAACTTCGCGTTCCCGTTGGCGTCCGTGCTCTGGGTCCCCCACTGGGAACCGTAGAACACCAGGTAGACCTTGGAGTGGCCGCTCTGGACACCGATCCCGTCGATTCCTCCGCCGTAGGAGAGGGTCTGCGGTCCGGTGGCCGCGCTGGCGCTGGACTCCTGGTGGGTGGCGGCCCACTGCTTCATCTTGTCGTTCTGGGCGATGGTGGGCATGGCGCCATGCCGGTAGGAGTGCTGGTAGGCGGGGCTGTACGGGTTGGTCACGGAGCCGCTCTGCGGCGAGGCCGGCTCGTCCGCCGCCTGGGCTGCACCGGTGGTGGTCAGCGCGGCGGTGACGAGGGACAGCGAGGCGACGGCGGCCAGGGCCAGTCGTCTGGCCGCACGGATGCGGGGAATGCCCATGTGTGGGGGGTCCTCTCTCCTGCCGTCTCCGGTGCCGGTCGGCCCTGATGACGGCTCGGGGCATGACGGGGTACGGCAATCACACGGGCGGGAGGCGCGAGAACGGTGGGGCGGCCCGTGCTTGCCGGCAGTGCCATGGGAGCTGACGGGCATCGGCCGACGCCACGTCAGCGGCTGAGCAGCAACGCGATGGTGGAGCAGCGGAACCAGCGCCGGCCGCCGACCCGAGGGCTCTGGCAGGGGGCGTGAACGGAAGAAAAGCAGCGGTGACAGGCCTCAGTCAACGGGTAGCGCAAAAGAGATTCCTTCTGCGCCGCCGAAACCTCCGACAGGAAAGAATCTGACGAGGAATCGGCAATGGGAGATTCTCGCCGGCCATCATTTCGGGATCTCCGGAATAGAACGAAGCCCGGGCCACTCAACCGGCCGGGCGCGCCGGGCACCGCCTCCGGCCGAGCCGGATCTCAGCCATGAGTCAACTCCCTGTGCGGATAGCCCGATGGAGCGTCGACGGACGGCGCGGCCGGACCCGAGGGTCCCGGGCGGCACCTCTACTGCGCCTACTGCGCCGGGATCGGACGCACCGGGTGCTTGTTCAGGATGGAGACCCGGTTGAAGGCGTTGATGGTGATGGCCACCCGGATCACCGCGGAGATCCGGTCGTCCGTCAGGACCTCGCGGGCGGCGCGGTAGGCGTCCTCCTGCGGGGCGGCGTCCGCCGGGTTGGTGGTCGCCTCCGCCACGGCGAGGGCGGCGCGCTCCCGAGGGGTGAACAGCTCGGTGTCGCGCCACGCCGGGAGGGTGCCCAGGCGCTGGGCGGTATCGCCCGCCTGCAGGGCGGCCTTGGTGTGCACGTTGAGGCAGTAGGCGCAGCCGTTGCACGACCTGCGGTTATGCAAATCGGGACGACAGGATTTGAACTTGCGAGGGTGATCTCGACACAGCTGGCGGTGCCGCCGAGAATCTCGTCCAGCGCCCACTCGGCGACCTCGAACACCAGGTGATGAAGGCCGCGTTCACCGACCGATCCGATGTACATCCCAGGCCGCTTCCGAACGGCCTCCAGGCCCTCCAGAACCACGATCGTGCTGGCGTCGTACACCTGGGATTCCTCGCTCATGATGCCCCCTCCGAAGGTGTCCGACAGAGCTCACCAGCCTAGGAGATTTCCGAGAAAACACCAGGTCAGAGCAAGTTTCCAGTCGATCAGCCGAGCTCCCAGAGCGTCAGCCGCCCGTGTTCGTCGACGGCGGTCCAGGTGCCGTCGCCGCGCAGCCGGGGCTCGGCGGCAAGACGGCCTCGGATCGCTCCGCTGGAGACGTCGACGACGTACGGGATGTTCCGCTCGTCGTCCTCGGTCTCACCGGCGACGGTGATCACCGCGGTGGCGGCATCGAGGTAACCACCGCTCCACGCGATGTGGGGCTCTTCGCCCTCGTCGTCATCGGTGTTCCCGTCCTCGCTGGTTCCTGCGGGGGCCAGGAAGCGGTCGACGGCGAAGCGGCACAGCTCGGTTCCGTCCGGGAAGGCATGAAAGACGGCGTCATCCTCGCCGTGTCCGACAGTCATGAACTCCCGGCCGTCGGGGGAGACATCGATCAGGCAACGGTCGTCCCACGGGTAGGCGTGGACGCTGATCGCGTTGCCGTCCAGACGGCCGTGGAAGAGGAAGACGCCGTCCTGGCCCTCGCCGACGTCCAGGAGCATGTGGATGCCGTCGGGGTGGGCCAGCTGGTGGGCGCCCTGGCCGACCGTGGGCAGGGCGTGCTCGGCGAGCACCCGCCCGTCGGCGGCGTCGACGACCAGCCAGCGGTCCCCACCGTCGCCCCGCCCCAGCATGGCGTCCGGTCGAAAGATCCACACGTGCGCGCCGTCGCGCGAGAAGGCGCAGTTTGCGAGCCCGATCGAGGAATGGGCCGGCGGCATGAAGGGGATCCGCCAGCGCACCGTACCGTCGGCGTCCAGGCACACGGCCTCGTGCTGGGTGGCAACGACGACGCATCCGGAGTCGGGCGCAAGAGCAGCGCCATAGGCGTCACGTGGCCGATCTCCCAGCCGGAACACCGCACAGGGCGCGACGATCCCGTCAGCGGCAGCCGAGAAGTCAACCGCGAACAACGTCCCTTCCGACGCCCACGACACTGGGCTGCGCCTGGCTGTTACCGCCGCGGCTGCGAGTGGGGACGGTTCCGTTTCCGGTGTCAGCGGCTTGGTCGTGGCGATCGGTCGAACGGGCAGCAGCGTCATGGGGATGCAATGTATCGGGGCGCCCCGACAACACCGGCCGGACCCGGAAGGAATCCGGGTGGCCCCGGACGTACACCCCGGCCGGAGCGAAGACGATCGAGTACTCGTCCCCCGAACCGTTGGCCATCGACGCCATCTCCTCCGTCTGCGACCACCGCGCGTCGTAGGAGTGGTAGCGCGAGGACTGACCGGGGCCGAGGATCGCATCCAGCATCGCCAGAGCACGGCAGTGGTCCCGCAGGACGTCGGGATCGGGCAGAGAACGGGCGACATCGTTGACGGTCATGCCGACCATCCAAGCGGACCCCAGTGACAACCCGCACAATCGCCACCAGGCCGCCGCACAAGAGACATCGGCGACCAACCGGGACAGCGGCCCCGTCCCGGCAGCGAACGCCCTTCGAGGCGCTGACACGTCTCAGCCGGCGGCTGCGCCCAGGTAGAGGGCAGCAAGCCGGGGAAGGCGACGGTGCATCTCGTCAGCGTCGTCGAAGTCGAAGTCCTCGCCCATGTCGGGCTCCAGCGCCGTATCCAGGTCCTGCCCGGCCCGATGGCGCTTCCACTCCTCATGGAAGGCATCGGCGTCACCCGTGAGGCGCTCGAACGCGTCGCCGGCCGCGTAGTTCACGTCCTCGTCGAAGATCACGTAGTCGTCGCCCCCGGCCGCGGCCTCGATCACTGCGGGGTGGCCCGCCAGATCGTCCGGGCGAGCGGCTGCCAGCTCGTACCAGTCCCGCCCGAGGGCGATCAGACCGGCCCGGAAGTCCATGAAACTGTCGTCCGAGCAACCTCCCCCGATGAGATAGGCGGCGGCCCACACGTCCCAGCGGTACACGGCACCGTGCACCTCGTCGAATCGCTCCTGATAGGCGATGATCTCCTCCTGCGGGAGCCTCGCCAGCTGGTCCACCAATGCCTCGGCGAACGCTCTACCGTGCGAGCCGCTGCTTTCGGCCCGCGCTGCCCCGACCACATTCCAGAACCCGTCGACGTCCATGACCAGCCACCCTTGCAGCAGGTTCCGACATGTGAGGCCCACCCGATCTCACCGCGGCGAGTGACGAGGTCGCTCTTCGAGCGGCGTAGTCACTTGTGGGTGGCCTCCAACGCCCCGCCTTCGAGCTGCGCCGGTGCCGAGGCACCGCCCCGCGCGTGCGGTGACGTCCGGCTCCGGTTCCGGATCAGGTGAAGGGGCCGTCGGTGACGAAGCGCTGGAGGTGGTGGGCGAAGGCGCGGGCCTCGGCGGGCGGCCAGGAGACCAGGGACGCCTCGATGTGCGCGGCGAGGCGGCGTCGGGTGACGTCCACGGTCTGCTGCCCGGCCTCGGTGAGCGCGAGCAGGGTGGCGCGCCGGTCGCGGGGGTCGGGTTCGCGGCACAGGAGGCCTGCGTCCTCCAGGCGGGTGGCGCGGCGGGTCACGCCGGAGCGGTCCAGGCCGATCTCGCCGGCGAGGTCGGCTGCGCTGCGCGGGCCGGTGCGGGCCAGCCCGCTGAGGACGGGGTAGGTGGCCTCGTCCACGGCGTCGCCCAGGCCCTCGGTCAGGCGCTGGTGCAGCCGTGTCCGGGTGTCGCGCCTGAGCAGCACTGCCAGCGCGTCGGCGATCTCGTGTCCTACATCGTTCGGCATGCCTCCAGATTAGCGTGCGCGGCGCACGCAGCCTGTAGTACTCTTTAGATGCGTGCTCAACGCACGCAAATCTCCGATCCAGGAACCCGTGTTCCCGACCCTTCTGTGAGGACCGCCATGACCACCACCGCCTTCCGTACCGACGTCGTCTCCGCCATGACCGACCTGCTCTTCACGCCGGGGCTGGAGCTGTCCGAGGCCGTGGACCGGCACTTCGCCCCGGACTACCGCCAGCGCACCGACGGCAGTTGGGCCGACCGGAGCGAGTTCACGGCTCACATCGCCCACCTGCGCGGCATCGTCGCGGGCGGCTCGATCCAGGTGCTGGAGGAACTCGTGCAGGGTGACCTGTACGCCGACCGGCACATCATCGATGTCGACAAGACCGACGGCTCCTCCGTTCGCGTGGAGGTCTACCTCTTCGGCGAGTTCGCCCCCGACGGTCGCTTCCGGCGCATCGAGGAGACCACCCTGATGCTCCAGGGCGCCGACAGCGACCGCAACATCGGCAGCGCCCGCTGACGGTGAGGGTGTTCATGAGCGGTTCCCGGTCAGGCCGACCAGCCCTCTGACCGACCCTGGTCCTGAACGGGATCTGTCGGCCTCGTCCGTGAGCCGCTCGTGAGCGGCAGCCCGGCTTGCATGGCTTCGTCAGAGCCTGGCCATGGCTCCTTCGCTGTCCCGTCCTGTGCGCCCGCCGGGCCGGTGGCTGCCGTCCCACCCGGATCGATGGAGCTCGTCCGGCACCGGGGTGCTGGTCGCACCGGAGGGCACCGGCGCCTGCGGGGCCGGCCTCGCCCGCCACCCGCGCGAGTGGGGCGTGACTGTGGTGGGGATCGACCGCCCGAACCACAAGGCACGCCGCCGGCAGGGCGAGCCGACCGTGTCGACGACGAGGCCGCCGCCCTGGCGGCCTGCCGACCGGTCGGCTCGCCGCGCCACGCATACCCAAGCAGCGCCACGGCCGGGTCGAGGCCGCACGGGGCATGCGAGTGCGCCGGCGCAGCGCGGTGCATCAACGCGCCGATGTGGCACGGCAGACAAAGCGACTGAATCGTCACCGCGCCCGGCGGTCTTCGGGCGGTGCTGTGCAACCTGGGCGACTGACAGCCGATCACGACCTGTCCCGCCGCCCGCCCCAACCCCGAGCCGGCCGGAAAGCCGGCCGTTGTCCTCAGGCTTGCGTTGCGGACCCCGGCCCGGGGCCATCAGTAGATCGGCGCCCCGACCACACCAACCACCCCAACCATCACCGCCGAGCAGCTCGCAAGCGCTGCTTGACATCCCTACGAGCATCGCCGCGTCCTCGCTGGAGCCCGCACCCATGTCCCGAACACGTACCCGTCCGCACGACAACCTGACCCTCGCCGTCCTGCTGCTGGGCGTCGGCGCGTACTCGCTGCTGCAATCGCTGGTGGTCCCGGTCCTGCCGACCCTGATGGAGCACCTGCACACCAGCCAGTCGACCGCGACCTGGCTGATGACCGGCTACCTGCTGTCCGCCTCCGTGGCCACCCCGATCCTGGGCCGGATCGGCGACAAGGCCGGCAAGGAGCGGATGCTGCTCGCCACCCTCACGGCGCTGACCGCCGGTTCCGCGATGGCCGGCGCCTCCCACTCCATCGGCCCGATGATCGTCGCACGGGTCATCCAGGGCGCAGGTGGCGCCGTGGTGCCACTCGCGTTCGGCATCATCCGTGACGAGTTCCCCGCCGCGAAGGTCCGCGGCGCCGTCGGCGTCACGGCGGCGCTGTCCGCCGTCGGCGTCGGACTGGGGCTGATCCTGGCCGGACCGATCGTCGACCACCTGGACTACCACTGGCTGTTCTGGGCACCGACGATCCTCACGGCGCTCGCCGCCATCGCGACCTACCTGTTCGTGCCCGAGTCGCCGGTGCGCACCCCGGGCCGGATCAGCTGGGGTGCCGCGCTGCTGCTCTCCGTCTGGCTGGTGGCCCTGCTGCTGGCCGCCGGCGAGGGGACGCAATGGGGCTGGGGCTCGCCCCGGATCCTGGGCCTGTTCGCGGTCGCCGTGGTCTTCGCCGCCTGCTGGGTCGTGGTCGAGCTGCGCTCGAACGCCCCACTGATCGACATGCGGATGATGCGCGTCCCGGCGGTGTGGACCGCCAACCTGGTCGCCCTGCTCTTCGGCACCGGGATGTACACCACGATGAGCTTCCTACCGCAGCTGGTCCAGACCTCGCAGCGGCTCGCCGGCTACGGCTTCAGCGCGAGCGTGAGCCAGTCCGGGGTCTACATGTTGCCGCTGACCGGCGGCATGTTCGTCCTCGGCGTGATCGCCGGTCCCCTGGCCACCCGCTTCGGCTCCAAGCGCGTGCTGATCGCCGGCAGCCTGGTCACCGTCGCCCCGTTCGCGGTCCTGGCCACGGCCCACGACCGGTCCTGGGAGATCTACACCGCCTCGGCCCTGCTCGGCGTCGGCCTCGGCCTCGCCTTCTCCGCCATGTCCGCCATCGTCGTCGAGGCCGTCCCGCCGTCCCAGACCGGGGTGGCCAGCGGGATGAACGCCAACGTCCGCACCATCGGCGGCGCGATCGGCAGCGCGGTGACGGCCAGCATCCTGTCCTCCGGGGTCACGGTCAGCCACCCTTTCCCCCACGACTCCGGCTACACGAGCACCTTCTGGTTCCTGACCGGCAGCGCCGTGCTCGCCACCGCCGCGGCCCTCGCCGTCCCGACGATCGAGCACCACCGGAGCGACCGCGGCGACGTGGCATCGCCCCGGACCCGCACGGAGCAGGGCAGCGTGCCCGGTACTGCTGACGGCGACGTCAGCCACCCTGCACTCACGCCGTGATCGCCCGGCGCAACCGGTCGGCACCGGTCGTCGCGGCCGACAGGCAGGTGGCGGGCATCTCGTCGCGCCGCAAGCCCCGGGCGGCCTCGCCGCCGATCGCCACCGTACGGACCGGGATGCTCACCCCGGTGAGCCGGCCGTCCGTCGTGCGGCAGAAGGATCGGTGTACGAGCGGCTCGACAGCCCCCCTCTGCACCGCCTCCTCCGCACCGAGACCACACCGTCGGAACACCTGCGAAAGCCCGCCGCGTGGGCCGCCCCCGCGTCACGTCGCCATCTGTCCAAGCAATGTCCATGAGTGAAAGGAAGTGGTTGTCATGCTCGACGTACTCATCGCCGGGGCCGGCCCGGTGGGACTCTGGCTGGCCGCGGAGTTGCGCCTGCACGGGGTGGAGGTGACCGTCGTGGAACGCCGGGCGGCACCGGACGGACGGTCGCGCGCGGTCGGCATGCAGGCCGGCACGCTGGACACCTTCGCCACCCGCGGGCTCGCGGAACGGTTCATCGAACGCGGCACCCCGGTGCCGACCGGCCACTTCGGGGCGGCGACCACCCGGCTGGACTTCTCCACGGTCGGGGCGGTGCACCCGTTCATGCTGGCGCTCGGTCAGTCCGTCACCGAACAGCTCCTGGAGGAGCACGCGGTCGCCGTGGGCGCCCGGGTGCTGCGCGGGGAGGAGGTCGTCTCGCTCACCCAGGGGCCGGACGCCGTCGAGGTGGTGATCCGGGCCGGCGGCACCCACCGGACCGTGCGGGCCCGCTGGGTGGTGGGCTGCGACGGCACCCGCAGCGCGGTGCGCCAGGCGGCCGGCATCGACTTCCCCGGTCAGGACACCACGCTGACCGGGTGGCTCGCCGACGTCGAACTCGACGATCCGCCCACCGCGCCGCTCGCCGCCACCGGGCCGGCCGGTTCGTTCCTGGCGGCCCCGATCGGCGACGGCGTCCACCGCCTGGCGGGCCTCTCCATCGCCACCATGCACCGTGGCACCGGCGAACCGCTGACCCTGGAGGAGGTGCGCGAGCAGACCCGCACGCTACTGGGACGGGACCTGGGCATGCGCAACCCCCGCTGGCTGTCGCGCTACGGCAACGCCACCCGTCAGGCCGCGCGGTACCGGGCCGGACGGGTGCTGGTGGCCGGGGACGCGGCGCACATGTTCTTCCCGGCCGGTGGGCAGGGCATGAACCTCGGCATCCAGGACGCCACCAACCTGGGCTGGAAGCTGGCCGCCACCCTCCAGGGCCGGGCGCCCGACGGACTGCTCGACAGCTACGACACGGAGCGCCGGCCGGCCGCCCGCGCCGTCATCGACAACACCCGCGCGCAGCTCGCCCTCTTCGCCGCGGCGAACCCCGAGCAGATCGCGCTGCGCGAGGTCTGGTCCGCCGCACTGGCCGAACCGCAGACCAACCGCCAGTGGGCCCGCCGGATCGCCGGCTTCGACGACCCGCTCCCCGCCGCCACCGCACCCGGCGCGCACCCGCTGAACGGCACCCGACTGGCCGGCCTCACCCTGGACACGCCCGACGCACCCACCGCCCACCCGCTGATGCACCACGGCCGACCGCTGCTGCTGGACCTCGGCGGCACACGGACGCCGTGCCCCACGCACGGCCTGGAACAGCGAGCAGCCTCCGTCAACACCGAAACAGCGGATCCGATCTGGCGGGACGTCACCGCCGTCCTCATCCGGCCGGATGCCCGGATCGCCTGGGCCAGCACCGACACCGATCCGCAGCGCCGGGCCGCGGACTGCCTCACCGCCCTGCGCACCCTGGACCGCTGAGCGCGCTCGGTGATCCCACCCGCCGGACCCGCTCGGCGCCCCTCTCTCACGGACCAGGCCGGATCAGCGCGGGACTCCCCCAGCCCCAGCGGGGGCACCCCCATCAACGGGTGCATCGCAAGGCGGGGCACCTCCAATGCCGTCAGGTCAGGGCGGCATTGGAGGTGGTGTCTCGTATGTTCGCGAGACAACGAGGCCACGCGGCGACGCTGTCCACGTCGCGGTCGGGCAGCAGGTCGAAAGGTTGGTGGGTCTCGCAGTCCACCAGGATGGTGCCGTAGCGGCGGCCCTTCCTGGTGGCGAACTCGTCGATGCCGAGCACCCCCGGCGTCGTCCAGGCGGGGTCCGGCAGTGCCATGACCAGGTGCAGGACGGTCATCCGACCGATCGTGACGCCGAGCAGCAGGGCCAGGCGGACGACGGCGCGAGCGGCCAGGACAACGCCCGGCGCGCTGAGCAGACGCTGCAGGACGGGCGTACGGCGGCCGTAGCGGTAGGTCAGCCCGTCTATCTGCTCGACGAAGGCCACCCGCCGGCACTCGCGGTTGTCGCAGAACAGCCGGCGGACCGACAGTTCGATCACAACGCCTCGGCCGCCGCACGGCGCGTCCGCGAACCGTCGACCGTACCGGCTGTGCACCCGGCCGGACCGTGCCCCGCAGCCGGGACACGACATGAGCGCGCCCTCCGGTGTCGATGCTTCGATCACCACGAGGCCGTCCCGTACCTCCATGCACTCGACCCGCGTCCCCGCGAGATGCGGGAGCAGAAGGGATATCTCCTCACACGCGGTCAGCGCCCACCCCGAGGTGACAGGGCGTCACCGGTGCACGGAAGTGCGATCGCCTTCACGAAATCCGTGCCTGAACCGTCGATGAGAGCCACTCGGGCGGCGAGTTCGTAATTTGGCGGTTCCGGGTCCTCTCGGGTCGGCCCCTGACAGGCCCGGCCAGCGAGGGCCCGGTTTCGTCTCGGATGTGCGTGGAAACTGGGATGTCCCGGTCGTGCGCCGCTGCGAGACCGGCCGCCATGACGCGACCTGAACTCTCCGAACTCGACCACCTGCGAGAGATAGAGCGGCTCGCTGGCGCGGTCGCGAACGCCGCCTCGGCCGAGGGCTGGCTCTCGTATCTGCCCGAACCAGAGGATGCGACGCCCCTGCAGCGGGCGGTGAACGCACTGGCCCGCGAGCTTGATCGTCATCGGCACCAACGTGATCCCGGGGGTGCTCCGGACTCCGCGGTACCGCGAGGTGGTCACGCGCAAGACTCTCCTGGCCAGTCAACGGCAGCTCACCGACCGGGCCATCGAAGTCCGAGGTCGCGAGCGGTTGCGGGGCCGCCCCCAAGGGGACGGGGCGGCCCCGCGTGGCCGATACGGTGCCTCACCCAGCCGGCACCGCATCGCCGTCGGAATCTGCGGCGGCCTTCGCGCGCAGCGGCTCGAGCGCCACCGACCAGGCGACGACCTCGTCCAGCATCGTGTTCATCGCCGCTTCCTGCCGCTCCCCGGGCCGGAACACGCCCGCCGAGGTCGGGTCCGTCATGTCGCAGCCGGTGTAGTCGAAGTCGTCGAACACCGACAGGACGACCTGACTGCGTACGCCGGCGACCTTCACCTCGGCCAGCGTCAGCCGCAGATGCTCGACGGCACGAGTGCCGCCGTGCACGCCGTAGCTGACGAACCCGGCCGCCTTGTCGTTCCACTCGGCGAACAGGTGGTCGATCGCGTTCTTCAGGGCCGCGGTCATGGAGTGGTTGTACTCGGGCGTCACGAAGACGAATCCGTCGAACGAACCGATGGCGGCGGCCCACCGCCGCGTGGCCTCGTTGCGGTACTGGCCGAACATCGCGGGCACGGGCTCGTCCAGCAGCGGCAGCGCGTAGTCCGCCAGGTCGACCAGTTCGAAGGTCACCTCGCCCACCACCGCCGCGGGATGCCGCGCGGCGACCTCGGTGGCCCACCGGGCCACGGTCTCCCCGCGCCGGCCGGGGCGAGTGCTCCCGAGTATGACGGCAATCCTGGTCATCTGTTCCGCTCCCTATGTGTCATGTGCGTGCGGGCCCGGCGGCGGGCACGTCGTTCAGCCGGTCCGCGAGATGGCGCCCGGTCACCGAGGTCCGGTGCTCCACGAGGTCCCTGGGCAGCCCGGAGAACACGACGTCACCGCCGGCCGCTCCGGCACCAGGCCCCATGTCGATCACCCAGTCGGCCTGGGCGATGACGTCCAGGTCGTGCTCCACTACGACCACGGTGCTGCCCTTCGCCACGAGCTGCTCCAGCAGGCCGAGCAGGCGCCCCACGTCCTGGCGGTGCAGCCCCGCTGTCGGCTCGTCGACCACGTAGAAGTCGGAGGGCGAGGCCAGCTCGACGGCCAGCTTGAGCCGTTGCCGTTCTCCTCCGGACAGCGTGGACAGCGGCTGCCCGAGTACGAGATAGCCGAGCCCGGCCCCCTCAAGGCTCTCCAGCACCGCCCTGATCGGCCGTTCCGTGAAGAACTGGCACGCCTCGGCCACCGACAGGGCGAGGACATCGGCGATGCTGCGACCGCGGAGCCGGTGGGCGAGCACCTCGCTGCGGAACCGGGAGCCGTCGCACTCCTCGCAGGTGGACTCCATGGTGTCGCCCCGGCCCAGCTCCGTCACGGTGACCCCGAGACCGTTGCAGGCCGGGCAGGCACCCGCCGAGTTCGACGAGAACAGCGCGGTACTCACCCCAGTGGCACGGGCGAACGCCTTGCGGACGGGATCCAGGATGCCGGTCCAGCTCGCGGGCGTGCTGCGGCGGCTTCCCCGGGGCAGGCTCTGGTCGATGATCACGCAGGAGTCCAGGTGTGACGGGAGTACGCCCCGGCTCAGCGAACTCTTGCCCGCCCCCGCGACCCCGCTGACGACGACGAGGACCCCGAGCGGGAACTCCACGGTCACATCGCGCAGGTTGTGCAGATCGGCGCCCTCCACCCGCAGCCACCCCCTCGGCTCGCGGGCGGCCCGCAGCCGGGGCACGGTGCGCAGGGCGGCGGCGGTGGCCCCGTCGGACGCGGGAAGGCCGCCGGGCTCTCCCGCGTAAACGATCGTTCCGCCGTGAGTTCCGGCGCCCGGCCCCAGGTCGACGACCGCGTCGGCGACATCGAGTACCTGGGGGTCGTGCTCCACGACGAGGACGGTGTTGCCCTTGTCGCGCAGGTTCGCCATCACCTTCAACACCCGGTCGACGTCGTCGGCGTGCAGCCCGGTCGTCGGCTCGTCGAAGACGTACGTCAGGTCGGTCAGCGCCGAGCCCAGGTGGCGCACCATCTTCACCCGCTGCGATTCGCCGCCCGACAGCGTGCCCGCACGGCGCTGGAGGTTGAGATAGCCCAGACCGAGCTCGACCATCGCGGCCAGCGCGGTGCGGATGCCGTCGACGACACCGGCCATCGCCGGGTCGGTCCACTTCTCCATGAGCGCGAGCAGCTCGGCGATCTCCATGCTCGTGCACTCGGCGATGCCCACCCCGTTGACCCGGACCGAGCGGGCCTCGGCCGACAGACGGCTGCCCTCGCACGCGGCGCACGTCGCGGTGGTGGAGATGAGCTCGACCGCGGCACGCACGTGCGGCTGGAGCGATTCGAGTTCCTTGTTCAGGTACAGACGCCGCAACTTGGGCACGAGACCCTCGTACGTCACCTTCAGCGAGCGGCTGTCGACCTTGGCGTGGTCCAGGTACAGCAGTGTCCTCCACGCCTCGTCGTCGTACTCGCGGAGCGGGAGGTCGGGGTCGAAGAAGCCGGAGTTGACGAAGATCGACCAGAACGCGGAGCCGACCGCGAAGGTGGGGAAGAGCAGCGCGCCCTCGTTGAGGGAGCGGTCGCGGTCCACCAGCCGGTCGATGTCGACATCGGTGACCACCCCGGTGCCCGAACAGGACGGGCACATGCCGGCCGGATCGTTGAACGAGAACCGGCTGGGCGAGCCGATGTGCGGGGTGCCGTGGCGGGAGAAGAGCTGGCGCAGCAGACCATAGGTGTCGGTGGCGGTCCCGATGGTGGACCGGGGGTCCGCGCCCAGCCGCTTCTGGTCCACCGTCACGACGGCCGAGAGGTTGCGCAGACTGTCGACGTCCGGGCGCACCGTCTGCGGCAGCAGCCCCTGGACGAAGGTCGGCTGGGTCTCGTTGAGCAGGCGCTGGGACTCGGCCGCGATGGTGCCGAGCACCAGCGAGCTCTTGCCCGAACCCGAAACCCCGGTGAAGACGGTGAGCGCGCCCTTGCGCACGTCGATCGAGACGTCGCGCAGGTTGTTGGTGCGCGCCCCGCGTACCTCGATGTGGCCGCTGTCGTGGGACAGCCGACCCGCTCGCGGCTGGTCGGCGGCTCGCTCCGTGCTGCCCGCTGTCGATGCCTCGGTCAATGATCGGGCGGGTTTCAAAGATCCTCCTGTGGTTCCTGGGGTGTCAGGCTATGAGGAGTAGAGGTCAGTCTCTGACCTCTACTCCTCATAGCTCCGCGCGTCCTACTCGGGCCCCGGTATGTCCAGTTCGAGCGCGCCCATCGGGCAGGACCTGATCAGCCGCTCCATCCGGCGGACACCACCGGGCGGGTCGTCCCCCGCCCGCAGGACGACCCGTTGCTCGGAGGACCGGAAGATCGCGTCCGACAGTCCCTCGCACTGCCGGTGCATCTCGCACCTTCGGGCGTCGATCCCGACCACGGCCAGTACGGCACCGGCGTCAGGACGCTCGTCCATGGAACGTCACATCCATCCTCTCGATCCCTCGGATGGTGTTGTGCAGCCGCCACGTGGGCTTCGAGACCTCGATCCGGCCGACGTGGCGGACGAGCGCCGCCAGCAGGCTCTGCCCCTCGAGGCGCGACAGCGCCTGACCGACGCACGCGTGGATGCCGTGCCCGAAGCCGACGTGCTGGGCCACGCCCGGCCGGCCGACGTCGAAGGACTCCGGGTCCTTCCAGAACCTCTCGTCGCGGTTGGCCGAGCCGAAGAGCAGGAGCACTCGCGACCCGCGGGGGAGCTGCGCCCCGCCCAGCTCGGTGTCGTCCGCCACGTGGCGGGTGAATCCGCGAAGCGGTGACTCGAGCCGGATGATCTCGTTGAACGCCGACGGGATGAGTGAGGGGTCCGCCTTGAGGCGCAGCCACTGGTCCTCGTGCTCGCCCAACAGCCACAGCATGCTGGACAGGGCGCTGACCGAGGTGTCCATGGACGGGGCCAGGAAGTCACCGAGCAGCCCCGGCAGCAGCTTGTCCTCGATCTTGCCCTCGCGGGCCTCCGAGACCAGCTCGGCCCCCCAGCTTCCGGGACGCAGATTGCCCGGCTGCGACATCCGGTGGAGGAACTCGCTCATCTCGCCCAGGAGGGGAAGCCCTGCCCGGGTCCGGTCGTTCATGGGTCCGAAGGCGTTGAATCCGGCACTGGCCCACTCCAGGAGCCGTTCCTTCCCCTCGCCCTCGGGCCACCCCAGCAGATCGGGCACCACGGCCAGCGGGAACGCGACCGCGAAGTCCTGGACGGCGTCGAACGATCCCCGCTCGACGAGGTCCTTCACCAGCCGGTCCGCCCAGGAGGTGACGTACCCCGTGATGTCGGCCATCGCGCGGGGCTTGAGATGCCGGGCCACCAGTCCGCGCACATAGGCGTGGTACGGCGGATCACTGGTGAAGCTGCTGCCCTTCTGCGCCTTGTTCAGGGTGTCCATCAGGCCCACCCCCTCACCGGATACGAACGTGCCGTGGCGGTGCAGGGCCGCGTAGACCTCGTCGTAGCGGGCGGCGCAGTGCACCTGATGGGAGGTCAGGTACGTCACCGGCGCGAGGTCGCGGAGCGCGCCGTACACCGGGTACGGGTCGGTGATCGACGCGTCGGTGTACGGATCGAGATCGGTCCGCGGGATCGTCATTGTCGAAGTCACGGCTTCACCTTCCCTGCGCGACGAGGTCTTCGATCAGCGGAACGATGCCCACCGCTGTCGGCGCCGTCGCGGCCTGTTGTGCGAGGTCCCAGGCCCTGGAGCAGTACGAGGAGTCGCCCAGCATCTCCTTGGCGACCTGCGCGATCGCCTCGGCGGTGCCTTCCTCGCGGTAGAGCGTTCGCGCGCATCCGTAGTCCGTGAGGCGCTTGAGAGCCGGTACGAACGCCTCGAACGGGTTGAGGATCAGCTGCGGCGTGGCGGTGTTGATGGCGTTGATGGCCGTCAGGCCGCCCGCCGGATGGATGATCACCTCGCAGGTCGGCAGGATGGCCTCCAGCGGGATCCAGCCGGCCCGGACGCCCGGGTACTTCTCCTCCAACTGCTTGCCCTCGGCCTCGCCGATGGCGACGACGACCTCGACCTCAAGGGCCCGCAACCCCTCCACGATGGCCGAGATCCGGTCCATCGCCCCCGGGAAGGCGTACCGGAAGCTGCCCATCGTCAGGCACACCCGGCCCTGGTCCGGAGTCCTCAGCATCCAGGGCTCGATCTCCCGCTGCTTGTTGTGCGGGGTCCAGCGCATGAAGGTGTTGGCCGTGCCGGTCAGCCCGGGAGGGCAGATGTCGATGCGCAACGACGGGTCGGGCAGCGTGTCCGCGCCGATCGTGGCGAGCTGGCCCGCCAGCTCCTCGTGGAGATGCTCCTCGTAGCCGTGGATGTCGAACAGGTCCCAGGACTGCCGTACGAAGGGGATGCCGACGAGCCGGGCGGCGATCTCCGCACCGTGTCCCTGGCTCCCCGCGATCAGGACGTCGGCGCCCCAGGTCCGGCAGATCTCCACCAGATCGTCGAAGACGTAGCTTCCCTGGCGGCCGAACCAGTGACCCAGGTAGGGCATCTCCAGCTCGGGCCGGTGGGGGTACTCGATCGCCGGCCTGCCCCCGGAGGCGGCCTTGATGCTCTCGGTCGAATGGCCGCGGGCCACCGGGATCGACGGCAGACCGACGCCGGTGACCGCACCGGACAGCTCCTCGAAGGAAGCCACCAGGATGTCGTGCCCGGACGCCCGCAGCGCCGAGGCAAGGGGGCCGATCGCGAAGGCACTGGCCGGGCTCGTGCCCGCGGCGTAGAACAGGGCCTTCACGAGGCGGCCTCCTCGGACCGGTCCTTGTCGCGCTCGGCGAAGTAGGCTTCCTTCAGCCCGACCGTCTCGAATTCGATGGCGGCCAGACCCGAGGTCAGCAGATGGCTGGAGCGGAGCTCCCGGACGAGGTCCAGGTAGTTCTCCATGTCGTCGAAGCCCAGGACGAAGAAGCTCTCCGCCTCACGCCCGTACTTGATGGCGCGCACCGGGGTGATCTCCCCGCCCCGCTTCACGAAGGCGCCGATGCCGGGGAAGACGTGCTCGTGCTCGATCGATATGCGCTCGTCGAGCGACAGCTCGTACCAGGGGTTCTGGTAGTTGACGACGAGAACGGCGGTGAACCTCATGCCCGGGGCTCCGATCGGTTCTCCTGCGGACGCAGTACGGCGTGCATGTGCCAGATCAGGGAAACGACGTTCCCGGCTTCGTCGACCATCTGGTCGGAGAGGTTGTCGGTGGGGGCGTCGACCTCGAAGGTCCGCGGGTCGACCATCTTGGCGACGGCCTCGGCGGGAAGCGAACTGTGGTAGCGGGTCGCCTCGATCGTCCTGATGTCCCAGTCCGCGGAGAACGCCGCCCGCAGCTCCGGCTCGGAGATCCGGCGCGGCCCGGGGAAGTCGGGCGTGAGTTCCGTCGAGAACGTGAACAGGTGGAGTTCGGCGCCGTCGGCGCAGAGTGCGCGCAGGAGCTCTGTGTAGCGGGGCACTTCCTCTGCCGGAAGCGTGTGGAAGAAGGCGCTGTCCAGCACGGAGTCGTAGCGGGATCCGGACCTCGCCAGGGAGAACGCGTCGACGACCCGGAAGTCCACCGCCACGCCGCTGCGACGGGCCTTCTCGCGGCCGCATTCGACGGCGACCTCCGAGATGTCGACCGCGCTGACGCGGAGTCCCTGAGCGGCCAGGTACAACGCGTTGTCCCCGAGTCCGCAGCCGAGATCGACTACGTTTCCACGGAATCCGCCGGCGTCACAGATCGTGCGTACCGCGGGCTGCGGTCCGCCGATGTTCCACGGCATGAGGGGGCCCAGCTTCTCCCCGTCCTGATAGAGCTTCTCGAAGGGGATCTTCTCCGTGCTGCCGGTGGGCATCGTTCGCGATTCCTCTCATGGTTCTATGGACATGCGGTGGTGGAAGATGTTCAAGGGGTCCCACGTACGCTTCGCCGACCGCAGGCGTGCGTAGTTGTCCTTGTAGTACAGGTGGTGCCAGGGCTGCCCGGAGCGATTGCGGGCAGGGTCCATGAGGTCGGCGTCGGGGTAGTTGATGTAGCAGCCGTCGGTACGGTCGCCGACGACCGGAACGCCCCCCGTACCGGCGAAGAACTCCTCGTAGAGGCCGCGCAGCCAGCCGAGATGGAGCCCGTCCTGCTCGGCGTCCTGCCAGGCGGAGAACCACGACGACTTCGCGATGGAGTCCCGCTGGGCGGCGACCGTGTCGGACGGGTCCCGCCGGTTGATCTCCCCCCCGTAGCTGTTGAGCATGACGTACGAGGCCTGGCCGGGGTGGTCGGAGTTCAGGTGGCGGTGGAGCACGGCGAACTGGTCGTCGGTGGGCGTCGTGCGGTGGTACGCGGACTTGGAGGCCGAGCGGGCTCCCATGACGTCGCCGCAGTCGGCCTGACTCATGTAACGGGTGCCGGTCAGCCAGCTCATGACGCCCCCTCGGGGGATGCCCACCGCGCCCGTCCCCTCCGTCAGCGACGCGACGAACTCCCGCAGAATCCTGCCCTCGGGGTCCACGTCGGCGTCCTGCTGGACCATCAGCTGCAGGAATCCCGAGCTGCGGTGCTGGACGAAGAGAGTGGCGAACAGCGACGACTCGGGCGTTCCCGGCGCGCTGTGGCGCTCGTGCCACTCGAAGAAGCGCCGCAGCAGGGTGATGAACGCCTGCTCGTCCAGGGCCGCCCAGGGGTACATGATCTTCTGGACGTGCAGCCGGCCGGAGGCGCGGGGCAGGCCGACCGGCCCGTCGGCCAGGTGCTCCGGGCTGCGGAACTCGTAGGCGGTGACGATGCCGAAGTTGCCGCCGCCACCGCCGGTGTGCGCCCAGAAGAGCTCGCCGAGGTCGCCGGTGTCGTCGGCGCGCGCGGTCACCAGACGCACCTGCCGGGACTCGTCCACGACGGCGACCTCCACGGCACGCAGATGGTCCACCACCAGCCCCAGCCGCCGCGACAGCGGGCCGTAGCCGCCGCCCGCGACCAGCCCTCCCATGCCCACCGCGGAGCAGGCCCCCAGGGGCAGGGCCGTGTTCCACCGGCGGTACAGGGCCTTCTGGGCCTGGTCGACCGTCGCACCCGCACCGATCCGCACCCCGAGTCCGTCCTCGGACAGGCCGACCCCGTTGAGGTTGTGGAGGTCCAGGACGAGGTCACGGCGCGGCGTACCCACGAAGTCCTGGCCGCAGTGGCCACCGGACCGGCAGGCGACGCCACGCCCGTCCGAGACGGCCCCGCGCAGAGCGGCGACGGTCTCGTCCGGCGTGACAGGCAGCACGAACTGCGCGGGTTCGACGGCGAACCGGTGGTTGTCCGAGTGCGAGAGCTCGATGTACCGGGGGTCTCCGGGGCCCACCGTGCGCGGTGTCATCGGCGCCGTCACGACGCGTCGCCCTGGCGGGACCGGGAGAAGACGACCTCGTACGTATTGGACTCCCGCGAGGTCAGCAGGGACTTGCCGCGTGCGCGCATCCGCCGGTCGTGCGCGGGGCGCTGCTCCTCCGGCATGGTGTGGAACGCCTCGTAGGAGGCGGCGTCGTCCCATTGCGCGTAGTTGACGACCATGTCTCCGTCGAGCGCCCGGAGAATGCTGTGCGAGCGGTATCCCGGCACCTGCCGCATCCAGGAGTCCGGCTTCTCGAACATGGACACGAGCTCGCTCTGGTGCTTGGGATCGCATCCCATTAGGACGATGACGGTGAAGTCGTCGCGGTCCGGGCCGATCTCCGCCAGGGAGCCGCCGTCCTTCGTCTGGACGGACACCACCTCGGTCTTCAGCAGATGCACCGACGTGGTGAGATCGGTGAAGTAGGGAACCGTGTTGTGCTTGAAGTTCTCGCCGTCGTACCGCTCCTTCAGATCGTCGATCGACCGCCACTGGATGTAGTTGGCCGCGCAGGGCCGCGCCACTCCGGCGTGCAGGGTGGACGACCGCCAGCCCGGGTAGTTCGCCTTGGCGATGATGCCCCGCATGGCGTCCAGGAGAATCTTCTGCTTCTCCGAGTCCGTGGTGTTGAACAGGTTGAACACGGTCAGGGAGCCGTTCTCCGGCTCGATGATCGGCATGCGTCCTCCTATGAGACTTTCTTTCCTTCGATGACGGACTGCAGGCCGGCCCGGGCGACTCCGACCAGCTCGATACCGACCTCGGACATCAGGGACCGGAACTCCTGCACGGTGCGCTGCTTGCCCTCGCAGAGGACGAGCATGTCCATGTCCATCAGCGAGATCGCCCGGTCCGCCGTGTCGTCCAGACCGGCCACGGCCTCGACGACGGCGAGATGCGCCCCTTCGCGCATGGCCGACGCGATGTTCTTGAGAATGTGGCGGGACCGCGCGTCGTCCCAGTCGTGGAACACGTTGGAGACCATGTACAGGTCGCTCCCGGGCGGCACGCTGTCGAAGAAGGAGCCGGCCTTCACCGTCACGCGGTCCGAGACCCCCGCGTCCGACAGCTCGGGCCACGCCCGCGAGACCACGTCCGGCTGGTCGAAGAGGACGCCGGAGATGCCGGGGTGCTTCTGCAGCACGGCGGACAGGAGCGCCCCTCGCCCGCCACCGACATCGGTGACGCTCGTGAACCGGGAGAAGTCGAACGCCTCGACCACGGGGCGGATGACCCTCTTGGAGAGCTCGGTCATCGCGGAGTTGAAGACGGCCGCGGTGTCGGGATTGGACTCCATGAACTCCCAGACGCCCGAACCGTGCATCGCGGCGAAGGGCGAGCGCCCCGTGCGCACCGCGGTGGGCAGGTGCGCCCAGGTCGACCGTTCGGCGGTGGAGCCCGTCCACCGTGCGAAGTTGCGCATGGAGTTGGCGTCGTCGGTGGCCAGGGCGCGGCCCAGGGCGGTCAGCCCCAGTGTGTCCTGGTCGGTCCGGCGCAGCAGGCCGACCGCTGTGCCGGCGCGGAAGAACCGGTCCGCGGTGTCGCGCTCGAGACCGAGCCGAACCGCCAGCTGGGCCGATCCCAGAGCCCCGGGCGTCAGGGCGTCGGCCACCCCGAGTTCCGCGAAGGTGCTGACGACACCGGCGCGCCAACTCCCCATGAGGAGGTCGAGAAGCTGCAGGCTGACAGGTGCCGACGACGGGGGCAGCGATTGTGCATTTGCCATGGTCATGATGTCCCTTCGACTGTTGGCCATGTGAGGAGGTGGGGCACCGCTGCAAGAGGAGTCCGTGCTCGTCACACTCTCTTTCCGATGCAGGGGCGGCGCTAGGTATCCCCATGGGATGGTCCTGGGAAGCGGTGCCCGAGCGACGCGGAGTGCTGTGGGACGGGGCGTACGCACCCGTCCCGCAGCACTCCGCGGGGTGTAGCCGGACGGACAGCGCGGCGTGGACCGCGTGGCCGTCCTTCGGTTAATCGCCTCTAGGCATGGGTCCGGCCGGCGTTGATTTCGGCGTCCGGTGCCGCGTCGGCGGCGTTGCCCTCTCCCCACTGCTGGGCGCCCTGCTTGGGCCGGGGGATGAGGAAGGTCGCCAGCATGCCGAGGGCGAGCAGCGCGGCACAGGTGTAGCCGTTGATCTGGATCGCGTGGGACATGGCGTCGCGGGCGGCGTCGGCGGCGGACGCCGTCTGCGGGTTGTCGCCCAGCCCGGAGATCATCGCGCCGGCGCTGTCGGAGACCGCCGAGGACAGCTGGTCGGCGCCGGCCTCGGGCGTTCCCTGCTTGATGAGCCGGTCCGACAGGTCGGAGGCCAGTGCCGTGAAGAACGTCGAGGTCAGGACCGCGATACCCAGTGCGGAGCCGAGCTGGCGCGCTGCGCTCTGGATTCCGGAGCCCTGGCCGGCCTGCCGCGGCGGCACGTCCGCCAGGACCACGTTGGTGACCTGGGCGGTGGCGAAGCCGACCCCCATGCCGTACAGGAACAGGGCGATGGAGATGACCCACCACTGGGAGTCGCTGCTGGCCAGCAGGCCGAACATCAGCAGGCCGGCGGCCTCCAGGACCAGGCCGATCCGGACCAGGCCGACCGGCCCGGTCTTCTCGGCCATGCCGAAGCTCGCGCCGCTCGCGAAGAAGCTGCCGACCGCGACGACGAAGACCAGCAGCCCGGTCTGGACCGGGGAGTAGTCCAGGGCGTACTGGAGCCACAGCGGCAGCACGGCGAGCATGCCGAACTCGGCCAGGGCGATGATGAATGTCGCGATGTTGCCCGTGCTGAAGGACTTGATGCCGAACAGCGAGGTGTCCATCAGCGGCGCCGTGCCGTTGCCCCGGGTGAGCCGCACCTGGAGGAACAGGAAGAGGGCGAGACACACCACCGCGACGGCCAGGGCGACCGGGATGACCGACAGGCCCGTGCCGTCCCCGAAGGGACCGAAGTCCTTGCGCGGTTCCCACCACCCGTAGTTGCGTCCCTCGATCAGCGCGAACGCGAGAAGTCCGAGGCCCAGCACCGACAGCACCGCGCCGACGGCGTCGATCCGTCCCGGCTGGCGGGGGGAGGGCTGGAGGAACTTCATGACGCCGGCGAGGATCAGCGCGACGACCGCGATGTTGATGCCGAAGGCCCACCGCCAGGAGTAGTCGGCGAGCCAGCCGCCCAGCAGCGGTCCGACCGCGGCGGCCGCCCCGATCGTCGATCCCCAGATGGCGAACGCCTTGCCGCGGTCCGGCCCCCGGAAGGTCAGATTGAGCAGCGCCAGCGACGTCGGCATGATGATCGCGCCACCGACACCCTGCGCGAACCGGCTGGCGATCAGCAGCTCCCCGGTGGGCGACACCGCCGCGGCGATGCTGGCCAGCCCGAAGATCACGGTCCCGACCATGAACAGCCTGCGCGCTCCCAGGATGTCCGAGAAGCGGCCCATCACCAGCAGCAGGGCGGCCAGGATGATCGCGTAGGACTCCTGGATCCACTGAGCGCCGAAGGCCGAGATCTCCAGGTCGTCGATGATCGGCGGCATCACCACATTGACGATGGTGAAGTCCACGACCACCAGCGAGACACCGAGGGAAATGGCGACCAGGCCCAACCAGGCGTCCCGGTTGGTGGGTAGGGGCCGAGCCGGATTCTCGGGCACAGCGTTCCTCCGTTCTGTTCGATGGGGGTGCACCCGGTTCGGTCGCCGAGGGCGAGGTACTGGGGGTGTCGGGGAGGCGTCCCGCCTCCGAGCCAATGGCACCCTGCCAGAAGAAGAGGACGTATTCTGACCTCTACTGACACCAATCCGGAGGGCAATCCGTGATCGCCAACCGAACGCTGGAACTGCTCAGCCTGCTTCAGGCCCAGAAGGAGTGGACCGGCGACGGTTTGGCCGAGCGGCTGGGGGTGTCCCCGCGGACGGTCCGGCGCGACATCAACCGGCTGCGCGAACTGGGCTATCCCGTCACGGCGCGCAAGGGCCCCTCCGGCTTCTACCGGCTGTCCCGCGGAGCGCGGCTGCCCCCGCTGATAGTCGACGACGAGCAGGCCATCGCCATCGCGCTGGCCCTGCAGACGGCTCCGGCCTCGGTGACCGGCATGGGGGACGCCACGAAGCGGGCGCTGAACTCCATCAAGGAGCTCCTGCCTCCCCACCTGGCCCGCAGGCTGGCGACCTTCTCGATCGAGCAGATAGAGAACGCCTGGGAGCTGGCTCCGCCACAGGTCGATCCCGCGCTGCTGGCACAGCTGAGCGCCGCCGCGCAGCAGCGCGAGCTGGTGCGGTTCGCCTACCGGTCCATCGACCGCGGCCCGGTGGAGGACGACGAGGTCCTGGCCGAACCCCATCGGCTCGTCGTCTGGTCCGGGCGCTGGTATCTGGTGGCGTACGACCAGCGCAGGAACTCCTGGCACACTTATCGACTCGACCGCATCGGGCAACTGGCCCCCACCGCCTGGCGGTTCGGTCCTCGGGAAGTGCCGGAGGCGGACATCACCCGCTTCGTCCAGAGCCAGCCCGACCGGGGGGACACCGCGGACACCTGGCCGTGCTGGGGCACCGTCCTGATGGAGTGCCCCGCGACGCTGGTGGCGAAGTGGGCTCCGGGCGCGGCGAGCTTCGAAGCGATCGACGAGCGGATCACCCGGATCCGGATGGGGGCGTGGTCCTGGTCGGCGCTCATCGGCTTCCTCGTCACCTTCAACTGCCGTTTCACCGTCGAAGGCCCGCCCGAACTCGCCGAAGCGGCCCGCCAGGTGATCGGCCGCCTCGACGTCGGGGTGCCCCTGCCCGACGAGCGGGCGCCGGAGCCGGTCAGTTCAGTCCGAGCCGGTACCTGAGATCGGAACGGACGGCCCGCATTCCTTCCTCGATGTTCAGGAACGGGGACGACGCCAGATCCGTCCACACCCGTGAGGTGACCGAGAGATCGACGTTCGGACCCGCCGCCACGGGCTCGTGCGCAACGGGCACCGGCCGGTCGAAGAGACGCTCGGCCACCTCCAGGAGCTCGTCGATCCGGAAGGGCCGCCCGCTGGCGAAGATCTTGCAGACATACGGGTCCGTCCCCTGGGTACGGGAACGCACCGCCTCCATCGCCGCGACGGCCATCCGGGCGCAGTCCCGCGCGTAGATGTAGTCGCGCGTGGTCTCCAGCGCGGCTCGCAGCGGCAGGGGCTCGCCGCTCAGCTGGGCCTTGATGATGGCGCTGACCAGGCCCTGGTTCTTGGCGAGGTTCTGTCCGGGGCCGTAGAGATTCGTGATGCGGGCCGACACGGTGGGCAGTCGCCACCGGTGCGACAGGGCCCGGGCTTCCTCCTCCACGGCGAGTTTGGCCTCGCCGTAGGGATTCCTGGGAACGGGAGGGGAGAACTCCGTGAACGGCGCGCGCTCCGAGCCCGCGAACGCGCCGCCCGCCGACGACGCGAAGAACAGGGCGCCGTTCGAAGGGGAACCCGACCGTTCGAGCCCGTCGTTGACGCCGGCCAGCAAGCGGCTCACCAGTACGCGTTCCCGCTCGACCTGTTGCGCCGGTGTGTGGAACACAGCCAGGCCCGCACACCAGTACAGATTCCAGCGGGCCGGCTGCCTGGCCAGGTCCCTTCCCAGCGCGTAGAGCCGCCGGCACGCCTGGGCGTGGTCGCCCCACCGCACGGACACCCGGCGGACCGGACGTGGGCCGAGCACGCCGAGGATGTGCCTCCCCAGCAGCCCTCCACCGCCCACGACGACTTCCGTCGTCCCGGTGGATTCCTCGCGCGCGGCGGAGCCGTACGAACCCGGCGACAGCAGCGCCTCGCCGACGGGCGGAGCCGGAAGAATGCGGTCCATCGTCAGCTCACGTCCAGATACGGATGCGGCCTGGGACCGGACGGCCCGGCCGGCTCACGGCCTCGGACAAACTTCTTCAGATGCGCTCGTACCGACCCGTTCGGGTGCCGCCGCGAGGCGTCGAGCGCGAGATTCCACACCGCCTCCTGCTGCCGGGTGTCCAGCAGCCGGGAGATCAGCCCCTCCCACGCGACGCACAGATCGACGAACTCCTCCTGGAGGCCCAGGCGCGCCGCCAGCTCGGCGGACCGGGTGAGGGTCCGCAGCACCACATTGCCGTCGGCGCTCGGCGAGGGGCTGATGCGGCTGGCCCCCACCAGACCGTACGACGCCTTGTAGTGGTGCAACGCGGCGCGGGCGATGCGGCATTGCTCCTCGCGGGGGATGCTCTTCTGCACTTCCAGATGCGCGGCGTGCAACAGCAGCGGGTGCATCTGGTACGTGCCCGACCGCGTCCGTTGCAGCAGCGCCCGGTCTGCGAAGCGCCGGCACGCGCGCCGGGCCCAGTCGGCCGATACGCCGAGCGAGGCCGCGACCGAGGTCTCGTCCATCTCGGGACAGGGCAGGAGCGAGAGCCGCAGATAGCGGTCGTGATCGAACTCCTCCAGGCAGGTGAACGAGGTCATGAGCCGGCCGACCAGACTGCGCCCGGGCACTTCCAGTTCGCTGAAGACGGAGGTCGAGGAGGAGAGGCGGTTGCTGAGCTCGCGCAGGTCCAGGAAGTCGCGTGTCGATATCCGCGCCGCTGCCAGGCGGAGCGCCAGCGGCAGGTTGGCGCACATCTGGATCAGCGCCCGGGCATCCTGCGTCTGCCTGCCGTCGAAGCGCTGATCGACCATGGAGCTGAGCATCTTCAGGCACTCGTCCTCGTCCGGCAGCCCGAGCGAGATGTGATGGGCCCCGTCGATTCCGTTGAGGATGATGCGGGAGGTGATGACGCACGCGCTGTCGCGCGAGGGCGGGATGAGCGGCTCCACCTGCGCGATGCTGCACGCGTCGTCCAGCACGACGAGCAGCTTCTGCCCCGCGGTGAGGGTCCGCCACTGTGCCAGGCGCCCCTCCTCGGAGGACGGGATCTCGTCGTCGGGAACGCCCTTCTGCCTCAGCAGCACCCCGAGCGCGCAGGACACACTGGCCGTGGAGGACGAGGCGGACCCGTCCAGCGACACGAAATGCTGCCCGTCCGGATAGTGGCGGGCCAGTTTGTGTGCCAGCCGGACGGCGATGGTCGTCTTGCCCACGCCGCCCATTCCGTGAATCGTCGCCACGAGCAGCGGATGGGGCCCGCCCCCCGACAGCAGTTTTTCCAGCTCGTCGACCTCGCGTTCCCGCCCTGCGAAATCGTGCAGATCCCGGGGCAGGCAGCTCGGGCCGACCGGGGGACTGTCCCTTGCCGCGGAGGACGGCAGGTGCGGGACGTTATGGACGGGCAGGCTGCTCACGGGCTGGACGGGCGGGGCGGGAACGGCGACATCGGATCCCATGCGGACCGGATGCCCATGGATCTTCGACGCCACGTGCAGTATCGAGGTCAGTTCGTCGGAACGTCCTCTTTCATGGAATGCCTTCACGGTTTTGTTCAGGAGTACGCGGTGCTGCTCCACCAGCTCGAAGATGCGGAGTTCCTGCCCCCGCGGTTCCGATCCCTCACACGGCCGTCCACGCCAGAGCGCCAGTGCCGAGTACGCCGTCGAGAGGTCCTCGTCACTCGCCAGGGAGCTCGACATCGCCCGGTCGTAGAGGCGGCGGAACTCGGAGACATCGGACTGCTTGGGCGTCAGCTTGAGCATGTAGCCCTCCTGCGAGGTCGTCACCAGGTCCCAGCCGTCGTCGAAACTGAGCCGTAATGCGGAAATCATCTTCCGCACCTGGTGATTCGCGCTGGAAGGGCGCTTCTTTTCCCATGCGGCATGGAGCAGATCCTCCATCGCCGCCGAATGTTCGGGCTGAAGGGCGAGATAGGAAACCACCGTCCGGTATTTCCGCCCGGTCAGCTGAACAAGTGTGTCGTCATTTCGAACCTGAAGTGAACCCAGCACGTCAAAACGAATGAAACTCATAGCTTCTTCCCCCGTCAGCCATTCGATTCAATTGAGAAAATGCCCTGCTTCGAACTGCCGGCACGACCCGGTCGATCGGTCGTGGGCCTGCGGCAGCCCCCCGTGAAGAAGGCTTCGAAAATCCTCGTGCGCACTCCCGCCCACGTCATGGGCGGGAGCAGCGACAGGTCAGGTGTGGGGGACGCCGGGCCTTCCGCGATGCCGACGCATGCGTGAGCGCACCCAGAAATCCACCGGATGCGACTCGGGACCGAACGGTCGGCCCGCGACTGGTGCGGGCCGACACCGGGAAGGGTGGGAACCAGCGATTCGGAATACCGGGGTCCATTTCACCCGGAAGGGGAACTCCGTGTCGCGCGAAGCCCCTCAGGCCGACTGTCTGTTGGCGCGATGCACTGATAGGCAGCAGGCGGCGCCTGGTTCACCAAAGGCCCCGGACGTTCGGGTGGCCGGCCATTGCATCTGATCTCCCCCGTTCAGTCTTCAGTAATGCTAACACCAAGCTTTGGCCGAAACCCCGCTTTCTGGTTCCTGGACGATTTGACGGTTTCGGTGGTCCGGGTTTTCCTGGCGTCACCCGCGGGGCCGTTCGGGGACTTCGGTCCCGGCTTGGTGGTCAGCGGAAGGACTCGACGATCTCGCGCCTGACCGACTCCCCGTACTCGGCCTCGCGCCGGTGGCGCGGCATCGTGGCGACGGTGGCGGAACGCCCGGAGCGAACGGAGGGCAACCGGCGCGCGGCCATGGACAGGGCCGTTCCCGGGCCGATCTCCACGAACGTGTGCGGACCGGAACCGAAGTTCCGGCAGAGCGCCTCCCAGAAATCGACCCGCTCGGCCATCTGCCGCGTCCAGAACCCGGCTGGCAGCACCTCCCGGTCGCTGACCCTCCGCGCCGAGAAGGCCGAGACCATCCGCACCCCCGCCGGCGACAGGCGGTGCTCGTACCGGGCCAGGAACTCCTCGAACTCGAGAGCGGCGGGCCCCAGGAGAGGAGAGTGGAACGGTTCGGTCGCGGCGGCGCGCATGCACGGCACACCCTGGGAGCCGAGATGACGAACCGTGGCGGAGACATCCTCCTCCGCACAGCTCACTACGCACTGGTTGTCCGCGTTCTCCGCCGCGATCCAGGCGCTCCCGTCCAGGGCACCGAGCTGCTCCCGTACCGATTCCGCCGTACCGCGGCAGGCGATCAGACCGCCGCGGGGGGCGTGCTCGAGGAGCCGGGCCCGTTCGTTCAGGAGCGCGCCCGCCAGCCCGAGATCGAAGACCCCGGCGAGCGTGGCCGCGGCCAGTTCGCCCACGCTGTGACCGATCAGGGTCACCTCGGCATCCCCCAGCTCGTCCAGCCAGACCGTGCCCGCCGCGTAGCCGATGCCGAACAGCAACGGCTGGGCGTACGGCCCGCGGGCGAGTTGCTGGGGTGAACCGTTCAGCCATACGTCCCGCAGCCGGTCCGCACCGGTGCCGAAGGCGTCGAGGAAATCGTCGAGCGCCTTCCTGAACCGGGGGTCGGACTCGTAGAGCGGGGCCCCCATCGACGGGAACTGCGAGCCCTGCCCGGGCAGCATCAGCACCGGGGAGCCCGGAGCGGCTTCCGCCCCGCCGGGCTGCCGGGCGGCCGAGGACGCGTCACGCACGCGATTCGTCACCGGTTCACCACCCCGCCACGCCGTCGAGGAAGGACGGCATGTCGTGGGAGCGATATGTACGGACCCGCGGCAGCGCCCGCTGGACGAAACCGGAGAGGACCTTGCCCGGCCCCAGCTCCCAGGTCCGCGACACCGACCGCCTCTCCAGCTCGGCCATGACATCCACCCAGCGGACCCGGTGCACGAGCTGGTCGCCGAGCTGACGCCTGATCTCCTCACCGCTCGCGTACGGCGCGGCCGTCGAGCCGGAGAGCAGGGGCGTTCGGGGCGAACGGAAGTCGAAACGCCGCAGGTAGTCCACGAAATCAGCCGTCGCGCTCTCCATGAGGCTGGAATGAGCCGGGCCGCCGATCCGCAGCACGGTCGCCCGCGCATCCGGCCTCGTGATGACCCGCCGGACCAAGTCGTCGATGGCGGTGGACTGGCCGGAGACCACGACCTGGCGGGGCTCGTTGTGATTGGCGACCTCGACCACCTCGCCGGTGTCGCGCCGCACATCCGCGCAGGCCCGCTCGACCTGCTCGATCGCGAGGCCGATGACGGCCGCCATCTTGCCGTCCACCCGTTGCTGCACCTCCGCCATGAGCACGCCGCGACGATGAACGAGCTGGAGGACCTCCTGCCAGGTCAGCACGGAGGCCGCCGCGAGCGCCGTGTACTCGCCCAGGCTGTGGCCCGCGACGACGTCCGGCACCGCGCCGTTGGCCCGGGCGGCGACCAGGGCCGCGTAACTGCACAGAAAGACGGCCGGCTGGGTGACCGGCATGTGCCGCAGCCGCTCGACCGGCCCTTCCTCGCACAGGCGGGTGAGGGGAAAGCCCAGGATCTCTTCCGCTTCCCGCCACAGCGGTTCGACCAGGCGCGGGTAGTGCTCGCGCAGATGTGTGCCCATGCCGGGCTTCTGGGTTCCCTGTCCGGGAAACAGGAACGCTCTCACGGCGCCACCTCGGGTATGCGGTCGTCAATTGGGCGCAGGGCGTCGCCCCCGTCGTTCCCGGCCCTGCCGGGCGCGTCGACACCGGCGAGGCAGTCGGCGATCCCCGCCCGGAACACCTCGTCCGTGTCCAGGCGTTCGGCCACGCGGGCCTTGTACGCGGCGGTCGCCTCGTCGGTGTCGAACAGCAGGCGGGCCTGGCCCCGCAGCCTTTGCGCCAGGACCCCCAGCCACGGGGATCGCTCCCGCTGGTAGTCCAGGAGCGCGCGCGGGTCTCCGGTGCGGAGGTACCGCAGCGCCCGGTGGCCGAGCGCGTCGGCGTCCATCAGTGACGTGTTCAGCGCCTGACCGCCGATGGGGACGAAGGGGTGGGCGGCGTCACCGCACAGCACGAAACGGCCTTCGACCAGTCGGCGCGCCACTCTCGTGTCGTCGCCGAACGTGCGCACCCAGGACGGTTCGACCGGAAGCCCTTCGCCGGTGGCGTCCTGCCAGGCGGCACGCAGATCCTCGGCCGAGCGCTCTTCCCCCGCGGGCCACCGCGGGTCATGGATCAGCACCCGCGTGACCTCGGCACTGAGCGGGGCGGCGGTCACGGTGTAGCGCCCCCGCCGCTCGAAACGCCGCTTGGGCACCTCGCAGTGGTGAAGATCGGCCTGCACCAGGACACGGGCGGGCGGCGCGCCCGCGCACTCAATGCCGAGCAGGGACCGGACGGTGCTCTCCTGCCCGTCCGCGGCGACCAGCAGCGCCGCTCCGACGGTCCGACCGGTCCGGGTCGTCACCTCGCAACGCCCCTCCTGCTCCCGGACGGACACGACATGCTCACCACGCTGTACGCGCACGCCGCGGTGGTACGCCCAGTCGCCCAGCGTCCGTACCAGTTCCGGCTGCGGGCAGCGCCAGACACCGGCCCGCGCGGAGCGGACCCGCGACAGGTCCACGGACAGGCCGCCGTAGTGCCCCTGGGTGCCCCGGGGCAGCCGCGGCGCGAACGCGACCCCGTGGGAGTCGAGGATCTCCATGGCGCGGGCGTGCAGGGTCGAGGCACGTGTCTGCGGATTCGGGGTCTCCCGCGATTCCAGAACGGTGACCCGGGCGCCTCCCCCGGCGAGGATTCCCGCCAGGAGGAGGCCACTGGGCCCGGCACCCACGACCAGCACGTCCGGGGGACCGGGCACGGTCATGTCCCCGACCGCCGCTGCGCCGCGGCGGTGCCCGCCCACCGGACCGCCGCCTCGAGGGTCCGCAGGCTGTTGTTGCCCAGGTTCCGCCGGGCCAGCCGTTTCGCGTCCGCGACCGTCGCCTCCGGGCCGAGGACCTTCCGCACCACGCCGGGGTCGATCGCCACGGTGTGCTGCGACGTGACCCGCCACTTCTCCCCGGCCGGGGAGATGGTCCACTCACCGGTGTGCAGCGCCAGCAGCGCCGGCAGCGTCACCTGCTTGTACAGGAGCCTGGCCGGGCTCTGGGACACCCGGTAGGACTCCGTGACGTGCGTGTCCCCGTCCGGGGTCCGCGTCCGCATCCGGAGCAGCTGGAGTCCGTCGGAGAACTCCTTCATCTCGGCCTCGGCGACGTGGTCCAGCCGCCCCGACCACAGCTCGCCGCGGTCCAGGAACGAGAACAGCAGGACGGGATCGGCCGTGGTTTCGACCGCGTCCGTGAAGGTGAACGGGCTCAGGTCGCCGTCCGCGTCCCGTTCGACGGCGGACCGCAGCGCCGCGAGCTCCTTCGTGCTGTTGGTGTCCACGGCCCGGGCTATCCATTCGAGCGACTCGGCCGAGTCGCCCTCCGCCCGGTAGGTATGCGACAGCCGGACCGTGCAGCCGCCGTCGGACGCGGGCAGGACCTGCCACTCGCCCGACATCTCCGCGACCGGTGGCGCGGTGACGGTCTGCGCGAAGCGGATGGTACGGGCGACGGGGTCGAGCCGGCGCTCGGACACCCAGGACTTGGGCTCGCCGTTGGCGACCGCCCACAGCTGGATCGTCTGCCTGTCCCCGTCGCGGGACAGCTCCGCGCTGTGGATGGTCGGCTCGAACATCCGCGACCACTGCCCGACGTCCGACAGGCGGTGGTACACCTCGTCGGCACCGCTGTTGATCACGATGGTGTGCACGTCCACGCGAGGCCGGTCGGCCATGCGGATCATCTCCTAGAAGTTTCCGAGGCCGCCACACACATTGAGTGCCTGGGCCGTGATCGAGGCGGCGCCTTCGGTCGTGAGGTACTCGACGAGGGAGGCGACCTCGTCGGCCGTGCTGTAACGGCCGAGCGGGATCTTCGCCTCGAAAGCGGTCAGGACCTCCGCCTCCGTGGTCTCCCACGCCTGGGCGTACGCCTGACGGACACGCGAGGCCATGGGGGTCTCCACGTATCCCGGGCAGACCGCGTTCATCGCGATGCCCTGGGACGCGAGTTCCTTGCCGACCGCCTTGGTGAAGCCGACCACGCCGTGCTTGGAGGCGGAGTACGGGGCGGCCAGCAGGACCCCTTGCTTGCCCGCGGTGGACGCGATGTTGATGATCCGGCCGTGGTCGACCTTGTCGATGCCGCCGCGGGCCAGGACCTCCCGGGTGACGTAGAAGACGCTGTCGAGGTTGGTGCCGAGCACCTCCCGCCACAGTTCGTCGGTCAGTTCGGCCGTCCTGCCGCCGCCGTTGCGGCCGGCGTTGTTGACCAGGATCCCGATGGGCCCGTTGGCTTCCACGGCCCGGCCGACCAGACCGCGTACCTGCTGGGGGTCGCTCACATCGGCGGTCAGCACGGCGACGGGCACGCCGTGACCGGAGAGTTCCGCGGCGGTGCGGTCGAGCTTCTCGGGGTCACGGCCGCAGATCGTCACGGTGTGCCCGGCCGCCGCGAGACGCCGCGCGACGGCCGCTCCGATGCCGCTCGACCCGCCGGTGACGAGAGCGTGTCGGGAAAGGCTCATGACGAGGCCGCCCGACGCTGCAGGGCGTGGTTGATCGCGTCCAGAAGCTGCTGGGGCGTTTCGAGGTCGATGAGGACCGAGTCGTCGATCTCGATGTCGTTGTCGCGGCCCAGGCGCAGACCGGTCTCCAGAACGGCCAGGGAGTCGTACCCCAGGTCTTTGAAGGCCCTGGTGCCCAGATCGCGTTCGAGGTCGACGCCCTCGTCGACGCCGGAGCCCTCCACGAGCGCCCGCCTGAGGTCGTCCATGGTGACGTGCTGTGTCATTGTCTTCCCCTTCGGTTATGCCCCGATGACCAGGGCGGAGTTGAACCCACCGGTGCCCCGGGACAGGACCAGGACGTTGGTGATGTGATGGCGCGCGGTCACACCGCGCAGGTCGATCCCCAGGGACTCGTCCGCCTCGACGTTGATGGTCGGGGGGATCGTCTGGTCGCGGATGGCGAGTGCCGCCATGGCGATGTCGAGCGAGGCGGTGCCGCAGCCCATCCGACCCGTCGCCGTCTTGGGCGCGGCGACCGGGACGGAGCGCGCTCCGAAGACGTCCACCAGGGCGGCGGCCTCGGCACGGTCGGCCTGCCTGGTGCCGGCCGCGTCGGCGAGGACGAGGCTGATGTTGCGGGGGCGAAGCCCTGCCGCGTCGAGCGCGAGGCGGATGGCCCGGCCCAGGCCCGTCCCCGGGTCGTCCCGCACACCGTCCACCGTCGCCCCGTGGCCGAGCACCGCCGCGTAGTGGCCGTCGGCCTCGGACCGCAGTACGAGATGGGCCCCGCCCTCGCCGTTGACCCACCCGTCGGCCCGCTCGTCGAACGGGAGGTAGGCGGTGCGCGGGTCGGCGGACCGCGACAGCTGACCGGTCGAGGTGTGCGCGACACGTCCCCAGGGGCACATGGTGCTGTCCACCGATCCGGTGAGCATGATCTGGTTCCCCCGTGCCAGGCGGCGCGCGGCGAGGGCGACGGCGTCCAGACCGCCGGCGTCGTCGGCGACGATCACGCCGCTGTGGCCCTGGCAGCCGTGCCGGATCGAGATCTGGCCGGTGTTCACCGCGTAGAACCAGGCGTAGGACTGATGGGTGCTGACGTACTTGGGGCCTTTGGACCACAGGTTCTGCAGTTCCTTCTGCCCGAACGCGTAACCGCCCGCGGTGGACGCGGTCATGACGCCGATGTCGAGCGGGTCGACCCCGTCCAGGTCGATGCCGCTGTCCTCGAACGCCCCGGCTGCCGTGACCAGCGACATCTGTGTCATCCGGTCGGTGGCCGGCAGGAGCCGACTGGGCAGCCCCTTCGGGTCGAAGTCGAGGACCTCGCCGCTGACGGGGTTGTCGTACAGGGTGGAGTCGAACGAACGGGTCACCCCCAGACCGCTGCACCCGTCGAGGAGGGCCTTCCAGTGCTCTTCCCGGCTCCGACCCAGAGGGGAGACGACGTCGATTCCGCTGATGTGTACGGTCATGCCGCACTCTCCGGATCCGCCAGAACCATGGCGCTCTGGAATCCACCGAAGCCGCTGCCGGTCGTCAGGATCCTGTTGGTCGGTTGCTTCCTGGCATGGAGCGGGACGTAGTCCAGATCGAGTTCCGGGTCCGGCTCGGTGAGGTTGGCGGTCGGCGGGATCACGTCGTGGCGCAGCGCCAGGGCGCAGGCGGCGATCTCCAGGGAGCCGATGGCCCCCAGCGAGTGACCGATCATCGACTTGATGGAGCTGATGGGCACGTGGTGGGCGGCGGCGCCGAGGGACGCCTTCAGCGCGGCGGTCTCGTGCCGGTCGTTCTGCTTCGTCCCGCTGCCGTGGGCATTGACGTAGTCGAGCTGGCCCGGATCGATGCGGGCCTGGCCGAGGGCGGCGGTGACGGCCTTCGCCAGCTCGCGTCCCTCTGGCCTGAGGCCGGTCATGTGGTAAGCGTTGCAGCGACTGGCGTATCCCATGACCTCGCCGTAGACGCGCGCGCCGCGGCGCAGCACGGACTCCTCGGACTCCAGGACGAACATCGCGCTGCCTTCGCCCAGGACGAAGCCGGACCGTGCCGCGTCGAACGGCCGCGAGGCGGTCTCCGGACTGTCGTTGTAGGTCGATGTCGCCTTGATCGTGTCGAAACAGGCGACGGTGATGGGAGAGATGGGCGCGTCGGTGGCACCGCAGACGACCGAGTCCAGCACACCGTCCTGGACGAGCTCCCACGCGTTGCCCACGGCGTCGATCCCGGACGTGCAGCCGGTCGAGACGACGCCGCTCTGCCCGGTGATGCCGAGGTCCTGGGCGATGCCACTGGCGAACGAACTGGGCACGAAGTACGAGTAGAGCTCGGCGGGGGAGTCGGGGGCCACGTCCCAGAGTTCGCCGTCCTTGCTGAGCCGCCGGTAGACCTCCTCCAGCTTGGTCGTGGCGCCGACGGCGGAGCCGACCATCACCCCGGCGCGCCCGGGAGGGCAGGTGCCCGCCCACTGCGCGTCCTCGACCGCTTCACGGGCGGCGACCAGGGCGAACTGGGCCGCGCGGTCCAGCTCCACGGCCTGCCGCTCGGACAGTCCCGCGGCTTCGGCGTGGAAGTCGACCTCAGCGGCCACCCGGGACCTGAACGGCTCCGGGTCACAGAGGCTGAGGCGGCGGGTGGCGGTACGCCCCTGGGTCAGGAGTTCCCAGAAGCTGTCGCGCCCGACGGATCCGGGCGCGACGACCCCGACCCCGGTGATGAAGACCCGGCGGCTCATCGCTCGGCCTGCCAGTGGTAGAAGCGCTCCGCCATGGCGTCCTTCGGCGACCGCCAGTCGGGGGCGTAGGCGTCGATGTACGGCCTGAGGTCGTTGCTGATCCCGATGAACCGCGGATCGGACTTGGCCGCCTCGACCGCGCCGGTGCCGTCGGGGGTCTCGAAGTCCTGCAGGTGGAAGTAGAGGCCGCGGTACCGGAAGAGTTCGCGGCGCAGGGTGCCCATCCGCGCGGGCATGTCGGTGGCGTCGAAGCGCGTGAAGATGTCTGCGACCGCGTCCGCATGACCGGGGTCCATCCGGGCGACGATGAGAGAGCTGAACAAGGGTTCCTCCTCTGGTTACGCGGCGGGCTCTCCGAGCCAGCAGCTGAGTGAAGGGAGCAGTCCGTCGGACTGGTGGCCCGCCCAGGCGATGTGGCCGTCCGGCCGGACAAAGAGGTTCGGGGGCGTGGCCGGGCCGCTCGTCCGGTGCGGCTTCCTCGGCCGCGCGCGCACCACGCGCACCCGCCGCCGCCACGGCGCGGCGGCCGACGCCGCCGAGTCGTCGTCCGTGAGGAGGACCAGCAGGGCTGATCCGTGCCGGAGTTCCCCGACGACGTCGTCGCCGGTCCCGGCCACGTCGAACACGTCCGGTGCCAGCCGCCCGCCCACCGGTGGCAGGGCGCCCGGGACGCCCATGTCGTAGCGGATGTCCAGTCCGCTGACGCTGTCGGCCAGCCGGGTCGACACCTCCGGGATGTCCAGGAGCCGCCGCAGGACCTCGCGCAGCGGGTCCACCTCCGGGCCGCGCAGAAATATCTGTCCCTGGGCCGCGGTGTTGAGCAGCAGTTCCCGGCCGACCGGGTACCGCTCGCTCTGGTAGGTGTCCAGCAGGGAGTCCGGCGCGTGTCCGAGGGCCACCAGCGCCAGTTTCCAGCCGAGGTTCACCGCGTCCTGGATCGAGACGTTCATCCCCTGGCCGCCGGCCGGCAGGTGCGTGTGGGCACTGTCGCCGACGAGCAGCGCGCGCCCGAAGCGGTACGACTCCACGAGGGACGAGGCGTCCGAGAAGGAACTGGCCCACAGGCACTCGCCGTCCGCCAGCGGCTTGCCGACGATGTTCTCGTAGGCGGTCCTGATCTCGGCATGGGTGACGGGGGTGCCGTGCGGGCGCGCCGGCTGGGAGAAGTCGCAGACGATGACCCGTTCCGTCCCGTCGCCCAGCGGCGCCGACATGACCATGCCTTTTTCGTGCTTGACCCCGAAGGGCTCATCGGGCAGGCCACAGCCCCGCAGATCGCCCAGGAGCATCTGCACGGAAGGGGGAGTGCGGTGGACCGGCATGCCGATCGCCTCGCGCACCCCACTGGCCGCTCCGTCGCAGCCGACCACGTAGTCCGCCTCGACGACCCGCTGCCCGGCCGGGCCGCCGAGCACGCAGCGGTATCCCGCGCCGGTGGACGCCATGGACTCCAGCCGCCACGGCCGCCGCACCGGGACCCCCAGTTCCTCGGCCCGGGCGGCGAGTACCCGCTCGGTCCTGGACTGCGGGTACTGGTTGGCCGGGCGCATCGTGCTGGACAGGTGGTCCCCGTCGATGTTCAGACCCGCGAAGTGCACCCCCGGCACCTGGGCGAGCCCGTCGAAGCGGTCCAAGATGCCCCGCTGCTTGAAGATCTCCAGCGTGCGCACCGTGAATCCCAGCGCCCGGGACTGCCCGGTCGGGCCGGGCAGCGCGTCGATCACCAGTGGCTGGATTCCGTGCAGCGCCAGCTCGGCGCCGAGCATGAGACCTGTAGGGCCGGCTCCCACGACCAGAACCGGTACGTGCGACCGAATTTCATCTGCGGCGTGCAACGTCATGCTGCCAACGGTGCTCGGAATCGTCCGGCCGCAGTAGGGCATCAGCAGTGAGGATGGAGGTATATCCGTGCTATCGAAGGGGAGCGCGACCGACCACCCTCATGCCGGACAAGGGGGACGCGAACCGGGTGGTGCCGTCCTCGACGCACGCCGGGCCGCACCTGCCCCGTGAGGGGAGGCGCGGCCGATACGGGCCGTGCTCCGGCGACCCTCCTCGGGAGAGGGGCTGGGCTCAGGAGCGTGGCTGGGGCGGACGGTGAGGATCTGCTCGGCCCGTCCCACCGGCCCGTGGATGTCGTGCAGCACACTGCTGGTGAGCCCCGCCCCGCGGGGCCGAAGGTGACGGTGGTGTCCAGGCCGGTCCACGGCCCTTCCGACTGCCGGTGCAGATGGATCGTCAGATCGATGCCGGGGAACATCTCGTGGGCGGGGTCCTGCTGGACGGCGACGCCGTTCGCGGTGTCCACCAGTGCGATGTACGAGGCGAGCGCGCCGTTCACTGACCATCCGAGGAAGCCCTCCGACAGGTGCTCGGACGCAACTGCTCGAGCGGACTGGGGGCGCGGGGCAGGACGGCGTCCACGACACCGGTGTGGACGATGGCGTCCTCGTGCGGCGCCTGCCGTCATTCGGTCGATTGACGACAGGCGCGGGGGCGAGGGGTCAGGGTGTGGTGGTGAGGGCGGGCCAGAGGGTGGCGGCGGTGACGGACCGGGCCAGGGCAGGCGCCCAGGTGGTTTCGTTGCCGTCCTCGTCACGCCAGGACCACAGGCGGGTGGTGGCGAGGTGGAGCGGGTTGAGCTGGGTGATGCCTATGGCGCCGTGGAGTTGGTGGGCGATGCGGGCGATCTCGGCGGCCGAGGCGGATGCCTGGGTCTTGGCGGCGGCGACGGCGAAGTGGGCGGCCACCCCGCCGGTGTCCAGGGGGGTGGCGGCGGCTTGGACGGCGGCGCGTACCAGGGCGGCCTCCTCGATGAGCCGTGCCTCCTCCTGTTTGACGGCCTGGAAGCGGCTGAGCGGACGGCCGAACTGGGTGCGGGCGGTGGTGTGGGCGACCGTCAGTTCCACGCAGTGTTCGGCGGCTCCGGCGATCAGGGCGGCCCGGGCCAGGGCTGCGCGGAGCCGGGCCTCGTCGAGCAGCTCCGGGGAGATCCGGCGGACCTGCGAGGCGGGGATCTCGAGGGCGGCGAGGTGCAGGTTGTCGCGGGGTTCCTCGGCGAGGTTGCCGCCGGGGGTGAGGACGGCCTGGTCCGGGGTGAGGGTGAACAGGACAGGGCCGAAGGGGGCGGTGGCCAGGACGATGACGGCGGTGGCGGTGCGGGCCCAGGGGACGCGGCGCAGGGTGCCGGTGACCAGCAGGGTGTCGTCGTCGCCCAGGCAGCCGGCCGAACCGACGGCGGAGGCAGCCGGACGAGCGTAACGGACCGTCAGCTCGGTGGCGATGGCATAGCTGAGCGGGCCGTCGGGGACGGGGAGGCCGACGCGGTGCAGCAGCGGGCGGGCGACCAGGGCGGTCTCGGCGAGAGGGGCGGGGACGGCGCGGCGTCCTGCCTCCTGGGCGGCGGCGAGGAGTTCGGCGGTCGAGGCGTCCAGGGAGGGGAGGGCCACGGCGTCCGGGGCCGTCGTGTTGGTGACGACGGCGATGGAGTCCGCATCGGCGTAGAAGGCGGTGGTGTCGTAGGCGTCGGCGGAGATGACGGGGGCGCTGGTGTCGATCGTGTGGGTGTTCATCGGTGCTGCTCCAGACCACGAGTGATGATGCCGCGAAGGATCTCGTTGGTGCCGCCGCGCAGCGTGTAGCCGGGGCTGTGCAGCAGGGCGAAGGCGAGCAGTTCCGGGTGGGTACCGGGGGTGGCGTGCGGGTCGGCGGGGATCGGTAGGACGCTGCGGACGGTGTCGACCAGGGTGCCCTCCAGACGGGTGCCGAGGTCTTTGACCAGGGCGGCCTGGGTGTCGGGCGAGGCTCCGGTGTCCAGGGCGGCGGCCACACCGAGGGACAGTTGGCGGATGCCGTGCAGACGCGCCGCCAGAATGCCCACCTGGGTGAGCTGTTCGGCTGTCGCGGAGCGCTGCTCCAGTTCGCGGAGCAGGGAGACCAGCAGGGGGAAGGTGGACAGATAGCGTTCGGGGCCGCTGCGTTCGAAGGCGAGTTCGCCGGTGACCTGCTTCCAGCCGTCGCCCCGCTGCCCGAGCAGCATGCCGTCGGGGACGTCGACGCCTTCGAGATGGAAGGCGTTGAAGCGGTGCTCGCCGCTCATCAGCCGGATCGGCTCGACCCGCACGCCCGGGGCACGCAGGTCGACGATGAACTGGCTGAGGCCGGCGTGCCTGTCCTCGGCCTCATCGGTGCGGGCGAGGACGATGGCGTAGTCGTTGACGTGAGCGCCGCCGGTCCACATCTTGGTGCCGGTCAACCGCCAGCCGTCGGCGGTCCGTTCGGCGCGGGTGGCGACCGAGGCGAGATCGGAGCCGCTGCTCTTCTCACTCATGCCGATGGAGAAGAAGCACTGCCCGGCGGCGATCCGGGGCAGGAAGAAGCGGCGTTGCTCCTCGGTGCCGTGCTGGAGGATGGACGGGCCGGCCTGCCGGTCGGAGACCCAGTGGGCGCTGACCGGGGCGCCGGCGGCGAGCAGTTCCTCGATCACCACGTAGCGTTCCAGGAAGCCGCGGCCGGCGCCGCCGTAATCGACGGGCAGGGCCATGCCGACCCAGCCGCGCTCCGCGAGGCGGCGGCTGAAGTCGGGGTCCCAGCCGGCCAACCAGGAGTCGGGGCGGCCGAGTACGGTGCCGCGGGCGCGCTCCTCGTCGAGAAAGGCGCGGACCTCGGTACGGAGTCGGCAGGCCGATTCGGGCAGGATGACGTCGGGGAATGCCATCGGTGAAAGCGTTGAAGGCGACATGGTTCATTCGCTCCTGAGCTGGTGAATGAGCGTTCTCTGGTGAATGAGCGTTCTCTTCGGTACGGGAATTCGGTCAGCCTGTGGGGTGCAGCAGGGAAGGGTCGAAGCCGGCTTCGCGGAGGACCTCCTCGGTGTGCTGGCCGATGGCCGGGCAGGGCCGTAGCTCCGGCTCCGGGTCGGCCGAGTAGCGCACCGGGAGGCCGATGGCCCGGTAGCGGCCCTCGGTGGGGTGGTCGGCCTCGCGCAGCAGGCCGCCCTCGCGGGCGTAGGCGGTGGTGGCGGCGGAGGCCAGGTCGAGCACGGGGGCGGCTGCGATACCCACCCGGTCGCAGAACTCCTGCCACTCGGCACTGGTGTGACGCGGTGACAGCTCCGCGAGCAGCGGATAGAGCGCGTCGGCGTTGCGGGCCCGGTCGGGGCCGGTGGCGAAACGCGGGTCGGCGGCCAGTTCGGGGCGGCCCACGAAGGCGGTGAAGTCCCGCCAGTTGCGGTCGCTCTGCGGCAGGATGCACATCCAGCCGTCGGCGGTGCGCAGGGCGCGGCGCTGCGGGCTGAGCGAGCGCGGCGAGCCGAACGCCCCGTCGGCCTCCAGGGCGGCCGCGCCCAGGTGCTCGACCAGGTTGAAGGCGAGCATGGTGTCGGCCATCGGGACCTCGATGTGTTGTCCGGTGCCGCCGTGGTCCCGGTAGTGCAGCGCGGCCAGTACCGACTGGGCGATCTGCATGCCGCAGATCTTGTCGGCCAGCACGGTGGGAACGTAGTGGGGTTGGCCGGAGACCTGGTGGTTGAGCCAGACCAGGCCGCTGGCCGCCTGGATGATGTCGTCGTACGCGGCGTGGGTGCCGTAGCGGCTGTCGCTGCGGAAGCCCTGGGCGTTGGCGTAGATCAGGCCGGGGTTGACGGCCGCGACGTCGTGGTAGCCGAGGCGGAGCTTCTCCAAGGCCTGCGGGCGCAGGTTGGTGATCAGGACGTCGGCGGTGCGCAGGAGGGCGAGCAGGGCGTCGCGGCCGTGCGGAGCCTTGAGATCGATGGCGGCGCTGCGCTTGTTGCGGTTCAGGTTGAGTGCCGCGCCGCCCATGCCGGGGTGGCGCTGCGGCGGGTAGTGGCGCGTCATGTCACCGGTGGGCGGCTCGACTTTGATCACGTCGGCGCCCAGGTCTCCGAGTTGCTGGGCGGCGTACGGAGCCATGATCACGCTGGCCAGTTCGATGACGCGGACTCCGGCGAGGAGTCCTCGGCCGGACGGGCCGCTCGGCTTCTCGGACATCTTCCTGTGCCTCCTGGGGTATCGGGTGGGGTGGATGAACGGTGGTGCGGTACGGGCGGCGGCGGACACGTGGTGCCGAAGACGCAGAAGCGGTGGAACTCGCCGCATCGGTCGGCCTGGGGCAGCGGTTTCAGTTGCCAGGGCTGGTTGCGTAGAAGTGGCCTAGCTCCACTGGAGCGCAGCAGACCCGAGCGGGGACCGCCGGCCAGGCTGAGGGACCGAGCGCCCGCTGTACGCGAACGGTGTCGCCGGTTCGGTGAGCGGGCCGAAGTCGGTCCCCGTGGTCGACAGCGCGGCGAGCGGCGCGCGCCCGGGCCGGGGCAGGCCGAGTACGTCCTCCCGCGCGAGCAGACCGAGTTCCTGCACCCAGTGACACACCCCGGCCAAGGTCACGCGGATCCGCCACGAGCCGCCCTCCGCCGCACGGCGGCGCAGGACCGTTGCGACGGCGGCAGCCCCGAGGTAGGCGGCGAGGTAGTCGTTGAGCAGGTACGTCGGCGGCAGCGACGGCCGGTCGGTCCACTCCTCGACGGCGAATCCGGTTGCCGAGCAGGCGAGTTGGTCGAACCCGCCGCGTTCGCCCCAGGGGCCGTCGGCGCCCCAGGCGTGGTATTCGAGGGTGATGAGTCCGGGGCGGCGCCGGACGAGTTCCTCGGTCGACGCCCCGTGCCGGGCAAGTCCCCGGTAGGCGTGGACGAAGACGTCCGCGTCCTTGAGCGCGTCGTGGAAGGCCGCACGGTCGTGATCGTCGCGCAGGTCGCAGTAGGCGTTGCGCTTGCCGCCGCCGGTCATCGCGATCATCGGGATCGGGTCGGGGCGGTCGGGACGCGACAGGTGCAGCACGTCGGCGCCGAACTGGGCGAGGAGCCGCGCCGCGACGGGACCTGCGATGACATGGGTGAGATCGAGCACCCGTACGCCCGCAAGCGCCTCATCGGCCGCACCGATCGGCTCCAGCGGCCGGACCGGTCCGTCACCGACACGTTCGATCTCGACGACCGGGCGCTGCGCGACATGGCGCCCCGCGGGGTGCGCGAGCCACTCGTCCCGGCTGCGCACCACGCAGGCGACGCCGCCCCGCGCGCAGACGGCCTCCTCCAGCGTGAAGGCGTCCCAGCCGGCCACCGTCTGCGCGATCCCCACCTTGTCGAGCCCGCACCTCAGCACGGAGTGGACCGCGTCCCGCAGATGCGGATAGGTGGTGATGATGAAGATCCACCGGCCGTCGCGCGCCCGGTAGAAGTCGCTGTTGCCGAGCAGGGTCGGATCGTCGAGGAGAGAGACGAGCGGGCGTCCCGAGAGCGTCGTGTGATACGTCGCCATGAGCTGGTCGATCGCGCCCCCGGCCTGCACCTCGACCCTCTGGTGCGGGTGGCCGCGCTGTTCGCCGACCGCCGCCGTCTGCCGCCCGAAGACACCGATCGCGGCAGACATGGCATCGGCGAGGCGATGCACCGAGGGCACCAGGGGATCCGCCCCGACGACGGTGATGTCCTCGGCCCCCCGGGCCGGATCGGGGTCGCCGAGAGTGTGCAGCAGCCGGGAGACGATCTCGGCGGTGGACGACGGAGGCGTCGGCCCGGCCGTGGTCAGCATGTTCGAAGTCATGCCGGGATGCTCGTTCCCCGCACCGCACGAGCGCCCGCGTTCACGGATATCCGTGAACCGATGCGGACGTCACGTCCGCCCCTCCTGGATGTGCGCGAGGAGCCGGGCCGCCGCCCGGTCCAGACTCAGCCGCTCCGAGCGGCCACGACGCCGGTGCGTCAGAACGAGGGCACCCGTGACGACGGGGCCGTCGGTGACGGGGATCGCGAGCGCGCTGACCTCGGGATCGGCCAGACCCTCGCTGCGGCTGATCCGCGACGCACGGATCCCCGGAAGAGCGCGGCGGAACTCGGCGACCGCCTCGGGGTCGTGGCGGGCGAGCTCGTCGAGCAGCCCACGGCGCTCCACCTCGTCGGTGAAGGCCAGCAGCAACCGGCCGGCGGCGGTACGCAGCAGCGGCCGGGCCATGTGCTCGTCGGCGAGCGGCACGAGCCGGGGAATCTCGTCCTCGCCGCCGCGCGCGAGGTGCACGGCGTCGAGCCCGACCCGCACCGTGAGCAGCACCGGGGTACCCGCGACGCGGCTCAGTTCGTCGAGTTCGGTCTGACTGATCCGCGGGACGACCCGGCCTGCGATGAGGTTGAGGACGTGCGGGGCGGGCCCGAGCCGGAAGCGCCGGTGCTGTTCCAGCAGGAAACCGGTCGCGACAAGGCCGTTGACCAGATCCTGCACCGAACTCGCCGGGGCCTCGGCCGCCCGCGCCAACTCGGCCACGGTCACCCCGCCCGGCGCCCGCGCGGCGGCCTCCAGGATCCACACGACCCGGTCCACCGTACGGTGACGCCGCCGCCGGCCGTGCTCGCTCATCCCGCCCGCCTTGTCCTTGTTGTACGTAGCCGGCCGATCGCGCCGTCACGGCCCGCCGATTCTCCCCCGCCACCCGACGAGCAAGCCGACCCCGGCCCGCTACAGACGTCACCAGCCCGGCACCTGCACCGGACCCTGATGTCGACCGTTCACACCGCCGGCGGCAGTACCTGAACCTGAACCTGATCCACGCCGTCATGTCCAGGATCGTGCGAACGACGGGGCTGCGCCAAGCTCTACCGTGCCGCGAAGGCTCCGACCTTGAAGTCGGTGCCGCAGACGCTGAAGACGCCGCCCGGCGAGCCGTTCGCCTTCATCACGTTCACCGTGGTGCCCGCGTCCTTGGGCAGCGCGACCTTGACGTGGGACGCCTGCACCGGGCAGGTGTAACGGGCCGACTTGGTGCCCTCGCCGTTCACGTCGTTGTACAGCACGTCCGCCACCACCGCGGCGCCCGCCGGTACTTCGACCGCTTCCGAGCCCTCCTTGGAGTTGTCCCCCGAGACCGGGCTCGCCTTGCCCTGGTCGTCGTCGGCGACCACGGTCGTCGGGCCGACGATGGTGCAGGGGGCACCCGAGCTGTTGGTGATCTTGAGGGTGGCCGCGGCGGCCTGCGCGTCACTGGCGTGGCCCGCGGACTGGAGGAACGTCACCGAGGTGTTCTTGGTCGTGCAGGCCGCGGTGACACCGCCCCCGCCGGCGCGGGAGGGCGAACTGCCTCCAGCGCTCGTGCTCGTCCTGTTCCCGGACGGCGCCGAGGCCGAGGTGGACGCCGACGCCGAGGTGGAGGTGGAGGCGGAGGCGGAGGTGGAACCCGACGGGGCGGCTGATGATGCGCTGGTGCCGGCGGCGCCGCTGTCCTGCGTACCGCTGCCGTCGTTGCAGGCGGTCAGGGACAGGGCGAGCGTGGCGACGGCGCCGACGGCGAGCAGGGCGGGACGGGTGGTGGTGCGCATGGCTGGTTCCCCCGGTTCTCGTTCGTGGGTCGCGATCCTGCACGAGGTCGTTTCCCCTTACACGAACGAGGGTGTTGCGGCGCGCTGGCAGATCACTAACGAGCGCGGCGGCGGCGCTAACGCCCCGCTAACGCTCCCGGATCCTGGCGTGTGCCGCCGCGTGCCGGCGCCGCAGTTCGGGCAGTGCGTCCTGGTCGGCGATGTGCAGCAGGGCATCGAGCGCGGTGACGGCGCCCGCGTCGTAGCCGGTCTGCTCGGCCTCGAGCGCGGCCTGCGCGAGGCAGCGCCGCCCGGCCATGGTGTCGCCGAGCCCGGCCAGCGCCTCGCCCTGCCAGGTACGCAGGAGCACGCGCCGGGCGACCGCCTCGTGCTCGGGGCCGAGGCCGAGCGCCACCTCGGCCGCCTCGTACGCCTGCCGGTGGCGGCCCGCGCCGAGGTGGATGCGGGCCAGGTGCTGGAGCGCGAGCATCCGGGTGTGCGCGTCGTCGGCCTCGGTGGCGAGGGCGAGGGCTCGGGTGCAGGCCGTTTCGGCGGCGCCGGGTTCGTCGTCGGGGAGGGCCGCGGCGAGGTTGACCAGGGCGGTGGCCTCGCCGAGTATGTCGCCTGCGCGGGCCGCGAGTTCGGGTGCGACGCGCAGGTGCCGGACGGCCTCGGCAGTGCGGCCCTCCTCGGCGAGCACCCAGCCGAGCAGGGTCAGGACGCGAGCCTCCGCATAGGGGTCGGCGCAGGCGCGGGCGTCGGCGAGGGCGGCCTCCAGGGTGGGCGCCCAGTCGGCGAGGACCCGCCAGACCACGAACGGCCACTGGGTCACGGCGATCCGCCAGGCCCGCTCGGGCCGGTCCTCGGCGCGGGCCGCAGCGGCGATCAGGGCGAGGTCGTCGCGTTCGGCGGCGAACCAGCCGAGCGCCTCCTCGCGGCTGGTGAAGTCCCGCACTGCGGGCGGCTGTTGAAAGTCATCGGGCTGTACGAAGGCGGGCTCCCCGCCAGGTTCCGCAGCCTCGGACGCGGACAGCGCGGTCGCCACGCAGTGGTCGTACAGGCGCAGCCGGGCCGCGGTGCGGGCGGCCGGGTCGTGGCTCTGGCCACGCGCGTAGAGCCGGACCAGATCGTGCAGGACGTAGCAGCCGGGGGCGGTCTCGGTGAGCAGGTGCGCGGCGACCAGGCGGTCGAGGGCGCGGGCCGCATCCGGCGGGGTCGTGTCGGCGAGCGCAGCGGCGCTGAACCGGTCGACGTGTGTGCCCGGGTGATGGCCGAGCGCGGTGAACAGCTGCGCCGTGTCGGCGGGGAGGTGGGCGATGGTGAGCCGTAGCGCGGAGGCGACGCCGATGTCCTCGGCGGCGAGCAGCGCGAGCCGCTGACGCTCGTCGGCGAGCCGGTCGGCGAGGGAGGCGAGGCCGAGGGCGGGGAGTTCCACGAGCCGAGCGGCGGCGACCCGCAGCGCGAGCGGCAGCCCGCCGCACAACTCGGCTGTACGGCGGGCCGCTTGGGGCTCGGCGGCGGTGCGGTGCTCGCCGAGGACACGGGTGAGCAGGGCCACGCTGTCGTCGGTGGCGAGGACGTCGAGGGCGACGACGCGGGCGGCGTCGGAGGCGACGAGACCGGCGAGGCGGGCACGGCTGGTGACGACGGTGACGCAGCCGGGTCCCGTGGGCAGCAGCGGGCGCACCTGGGCGGAGGTACGGGCGTTGTCGAGGACGACGAGCAGCTGCAGTTCGGCGGTGAGCTCGCGGAACAGGGCACCGGCGGCGTCCGCCGACTCGGGCATCCGGCGCGGTGGAACGTCGAGAGCGACGAGGAACTCCCGCAGCAGCTCGGCCGGTTCGGGGTCCGAGGTGTCGCTGAACCCGCGCAGATCGGCGTAGAGCGTCCCGTCGGGGAAGTCGGAGCGCCGGCCGGCCGCCCAGTGCACGGCCAGTGCGGTCTTGCCGACCCCGGCGGGCCCGGTGACCACGACGACCGGCCCGTCAGGTCCGGCCGCGGCCGCCGTCAGCGCGGCGCTCTCGGCGGTGCGGCCGTGGAATCCACGCGGGGTACGAGGCAGCAGGTTGGGCCGGACCTGCACTGGTTCCAGGGCGGGTTGGGGCGTATCGGCCCGGACCGTGGGGGCGCTGTCGGGGCCGAGGGCGAGGGTGAAGGCGGCGGTCAGCTCGGCGCCCGGACGGACGCCGAGCTCGTCGGCGAGAACCTGGCGGGCGCGGTGGTAGGCGTCCAGGGCCTCCGAGGAACGCCCCGCGTGGTGCAGCGCCTCGACCAGCCGGGCGGCCAGCGGCTCGCGCAGCGGATGGGCCCCGGTCTCCGGCCGCAACAGCTGGACAGCGCGCTCGTGTTCACCGCCCACGACGTACGTGTCGGCGAGCAGCTCGACCGCGGCGAGCCGCGCCTCGTCCAAGGTGTGCGCGGCGGAGCGCAGCAGCGGTGACGGGTAGGCGCCGGCCAGCGCGGGGCCCTGCCACAGGGCGAGCGCCTCGGTGAGCAGCGCGGCCCTGTCACCGGGGTCGGTGGCGCGGCGGGCAAGCGCCACCAGACCCTCGAAGCGGTGGGCGTCGAGCAGCGTCTCCGGCAGTTCCAGGTGGTACGCGGCGCCGCGCGTGCTCAGCTCGACGCCGTACGCCGATGCGTCGACGCCCGCCAACAGTGCCCGCAGGCGCGAGACATGGCCTTGGATCACGGTACGGGCGTGCAGCGGGGGTTCGTCGTCCCACAGCGCCTCGGTGAGTGTGTCCACGGAGACCGCGACATTGGCCCGCAGCAACAGCATCGCGAGCAGGCTGCGCCGCTTGGCGGGCCCGAGCGGCAACGGCCCGTCGTTCCCGCTGACCGACACGGGGCCGAGGACCTGGAACTCCATGAACCGAACCCTATCTTCCGAGGGCTACTGGGCATCGGGACGTCGAACCGTACGGATACCGCTACCGCGCCACCCCGTCACCGATCAGGTCGGGCCGGTCGCCGGCGGAGCCGATGGCACGAGGGATCAGGGCCCGGCGGTGGCTTCGACGCACCGGGCCAGGTGGCGCACCCAGTAGGTGTCGTCACTGCCTTCGTCGCGCCCGGACCACAGGCGGGTGGTGGCGAGGTGGAGCGGGTGGAGCCGGGTGATGCCGATGGCGCCGTGAGGTTGGTGAGCGATGCGGGCGATCTCCGCGGCCGAGGCGGATGCCTGGGTCTTTGCGGCGGCGACGGTGAACCGCGTGCCCGGGTCGCCGGTGTCCAGCGGCGCGGCAGCTGCCTGGACGGCGGCGCATACCAGGGCGACCTCTTCGATCAGGCGTGCTTCCTCTTGCTTGACGGCCTGGAAGCGGCTGAGCGGGCGGCCGGGCAGAGGGGGAGGCAGCCGGACGGGCGTAGCGGATCGTCAGGTCAACCGATCACGGCAGACATGGCATCGACGAGGCGATGCACCGAAGGCACCAGGGGATCCGCCCCGACGACGGTGATGTCCTCGGCCCTCCGGGCCGGATCGGGGTCGCCGAGAGTGTGCGGCAGCCGGGAGACCACCTCGCCGGTGGACGACGGAGGCGTCGGCCCGGCCGTGGTCAGCGCGTTCGAAGTCATGCCGGGATGCTCGTTCCCCGCACCGCACGAGCGCCCGCGTTCACGGATATCCGTGAACCGATGCGGACGTCACGTCCGCCCCTCCTGGATGTGCGCGAGGAGCCGGGCCGCCGCCCGGTCCAGACTCAGCCGCTCCGAGCGGCCACGACGCCGGTGCGTCAGAACGAGGGCACCCGTGACGACGGGGCCGTCAGTGACGGGGATCGCGAGCGCGCTGACCTCGGGATCGGCCAGACCCTCGCTGCGGCTGATCCGCGACGCACGGATCCCCGGGTCATGACTCGGCATCCGCGACCCCCTCTTCCTGCTCGCCGGGCTCGGAGCGGTCGCCGGTCGCCGAGTCGGCGCCCGAAGCACATCGACGACTGGGTCACCGCCCAGCTGGAAGCCAAGCGCGGAAAGGTCACCGTCTACCGGGCCGTGTCCACCCTGCGCAACGCGCTGAACGCCGCCGTGCGCTCCTGGAGGCTGCGCCACAACCCGGCCAAGCACTCCGTGCCGCCCAAGCCCCGCGCCGCCGAGCGCACCTGCTGGACCCCCGACGAGGCCGCAACGGTCCTGCGCCACAACGCAGAGCAGTACGCCGATCAGCTGACCGACCTGTTCGAGGTCATGCTCGGGACCGGCATGCGCCGCGGCGAGATCCCCAGCCCTGCATTGGTCGGACGTCCACCTCATGGACCGCAAGCTGCGGCGGAGCGGATGGGCCCACTCAGCCCGGACAGCGGTCGACCGTTGCGCCCGTGACGGACGGTGAGCAACTCGGCGGCGAAGGCGACCGCTGTCTCCTTCGCGGTCGCCGCGCCGAGGTCGAGCCCCAGCGGCGCGTGCAGCCGGGCCAGTGCCTCCGGAGTGACGCCCGCTTCCCGCAGGGCCTCGACGCGCTGGGCCTGGGTGCGTCGCGACCCCAGCGCCCCCACGTAGGCGAGCGGCCTGCCGAGCGCCTCCACGAGCACGGGGATGTCGAACTTCGTGTCGTGCGTCATCACACAGACGACGGTTCTGGGGTCGGTCCGGGCGGCTGCCAGGTACCGGTGCGGCCAGTCGACGACCACCTCGTGCGCGGCGGGAAAGCGCTCCGCCGTCGTGAAAGCGGGTCGGGCGTCGCAGACGGTGACGTGGTAGCCGAGGAAGGCCCCGATCTCGCAGACCGCTGCGGCGTGGTCGTTCGCCCCGAAGACCAGCAGGCGTGGCGGCGGTGCCCAGGCCTCCAGCAGCACCCGGGCCTCGCCCGGCTGCGCACCGCCGCGCAACCGGTACGTCAGCACCCGGGCTTCATCGAGCCCGAGGAGCGCTTCGGCGTCGGTCAGGACCTGCTGGTCGAGATCGACGCGCCCGGTGCTCCCTCGATGACCGTCCTCGCGGACGGCCAGCACGCGTCCGGCTTCGCCCTCCGGTGCCGAGATCACGCGGGCCACGACCACGGGGGCCCGCGCGGCGACAGCCCGATGGGCGTCAGCGAGGACGTCCGCCGGCTCCTGCGCCACGGCCTGGACGAAGACCTCGATCTCGCCGCCGCAGGTCAGACCGATCGCGAACGCGTCCTCGTCGGAGTACCCGAAGGAGGCGCACCGGGGCCGGCCGGTGCTCAGCACCTCGCGGGCGAGCTCGTAGACGGCGCTCTCGACGCAGCCTCCCGAGACGCTTCCCAGCGCCTTGCCGTCGGTATCCACGCACAGGGCCGAGCCGGGTGGCAACGGTGCGCTCCCACGTACGCCGATCACGCTGGCGACGGCGTAGGGTGCGCCGGTCGCGTGCCATTCCAGCAGGCGGGACGTCAGTTGCCGCACGGCGTTTCTCCGATCTGCTCCGCGGCCAGTGTGGAAGCGGTGCTCTGGTTTTCAGCGAAGCGAGCCCGTCGGCGCCGCCCCCAGGAAGGCGCGGCCATTGGCCTCCAGCACGGCGGCGTCCATGCCGTTGTCCAGCGGGAACCGGACCGGGTCCGGCTGCGCCATGTCGAACGGGTAGTCGCTGCCGCAGACGACCCGGTCCGGGGAGGCGTGGGCGCGCAGCAGGCGCAGGGTTTCGGGGTCGTGGGCGACCGTGTCGAAGTACAGCCGCCTGAACGACTCGGCCGGGGGACGCGTGCTCCCCCGTCGCACGTCCTCCCGGGTGCGCCAGCCGTGGCCCCAGCGGCCGAGCAGGGCCGGTGCGCAGCCGCCGCCGTGGACGAAGCAGATCCGCAGGCCGGGCAGCTCCTCCAGAACGCCGCCCAGCAGGACCGCGGCGACCGCCGTGGTGCTCTCGACCGGGTTGCCGATCAGGTTGACCAGGTAGTGGTGGTCCCATTCCTGGCGGGGCAGCTGCATCGGGTGGACCAGCACGGACAGGCCCAGGCCGGCGGCGACGCCGAGCACCTCCCGCATGCTGCCCCGGTCGTAGGAGCGGCCGTCGACCACGGGCGGGACGGCGACTCCCGCCACCCCCTCCGCCACGGCCAGCCGTTCGAGCTCCCGCCGCGCCGCACCGACGTCGTCGAGGCGCACGAGCCCGAGTCCGACCAGGGCCCCGTCCGTGCCGGCTACGGCCTCGGCGAGCCGTTCGTTGTAGGCGGCCACGTACGCGTCGGCCTCCCGGGGCCGGTGCACGGGGAAGGCGAAGGGAGGCGCGGAGATCACGCGGACGCCCAGTCCGGCCTGCTGCGTGTCGGCGAGGACGGCGTCGATGTCGGTCATCGCCGTCGTCCGGAACGAGAGCGGGGCATCGCCGAGGTACAGCTCGCCGTCCCGGTCGTTCATCCCCCCGTACGGGTTCCCCGGGGGTAGGGCCAGCAGCTCGCGCGGGAGCCAGTGCGCGTGGACGTCGATCACTCCGCTGCGGATCCCTCCGTTCACAGCCATGCGTACTCCTTGACGGTCTTTCCGATGAGCTGCGGGCGGGGAATCACTCGCCACCCCGGCACTCGTGTGCTGCGCGGGTGACCGCGCGCCGGATCGCCTCGTAGCCGGTGCAGCGACAGATGTTGGAACCGACGACCGCCTCGACGGCCTCCGGCTTGTCGGCGATCGCCGGATCGCGTTCGAGGGCTTCGGCGGCCACCATCAGGAATCCCGGGGTGCAGAACCCGCACTGGAGTGCGTGCTCGGCCGAGAAGGCCCGCTGCAGCGGGTGGGGTTCGCCGCCGGGGTCCGCCAGGCCCTCCACGGTCCGGAGCGAGCTCCCGTCGCACTGGACCGCCAGGACAAGGCACGAGCGGACCGCCTGGCCGTCCATCAGGACGGTGCAGGCGCCGCAGATGCCGTGCTCGCAGCCCAGATGGGTGCCGGTCAGGCCGCAGTCGTCGCGCAGGACGTCGGCAAGCAGCCGCCGGGGCTCGACGTCGAGCTCGTAGCCCCGGCCGTTGACGGTGAGCGTGATCTTCATCGGTCCTCTCCCTTGCGGGCGGCGCGCGACCGTCGGTCCGCGTCCGCGTCCGTGAGCGTCCGGGCCACCAGAACGGCCAGGGCCTGCCGCTTGTAGGCGACGTCCCCGTAGGGTTCGGCCACGGGCGCGGCGTCCTCGTGCGCGGCGATCTGTCCGGCACGGACGAACGGGTGGTCCCCGCGCGGGTGTCCGCTGCCGGGAGGCGGCAGCTCGGTACCGATCAACGACCGCTCGGCCGCCCGCGCACGCAGCGGCCGGTCGGCGCTGTTGACCAGTCCGATGCGTGCGTCGGCCACCACCCCGTCGCGCACCGACACCGCCGCCGCGACGGCCACCTGCGCGAAGCAGAAGTGGGTGCGCCGGTGCTCGATGAAGCCGACCCCGTACTCATCGCCGAGCAGCGGGAGTCGCACGGCGGTGATCAGCTCGTCCGCCCTGCGCTCGGTGCGGTACGGGCCGAGGAAGTAGTCCCGAACCGCGAGTTCGCGCTTCCCCTCGCGCGAGGTCACCTCCACGGTGGCATCCAGGGCGAGGCCGATCGCGCACCACTCCGAGGCCGGGTGGGCCCAGGCGAAGCTCCCGGCCATGGTTCCGCGGGACCGGATGGGCGGATGTGCGATGTTGACCACCGCCAGGGCGAGCAGTCTCCCGAGCGGCCCCGGCACCGCGTCCGCCGACTCGAAGGTGCGGTGTCGGACCAGCGCGCCGACACGCGCCTCGTTCCCGTTGACGTCGATCCGGTCCAGGCCGGCAAGGCGGTTGATGTCGACGACGAGGTCCGGGCGGATCCGTGCCAGATGCATCTCCAGCAGCAGGCTCTGGCCTCCCGCGAGCACCTGGGTCCGTCGGTTCCCCTCCCCGAGTGCCTCGACGGCCTCGGCGATCGTGCTCGGCAGCACGTAGTCGAACGCGGCAGGTTTCACCGGCTGTCCTCCTCCAATTTCGGGGCCTCCTCGAACTTCGGGGCGCGCGCTGCCCGCCACACGACGTCCGGGGTGAGCGGCATCTGCAGCAGGTCGGGATCGGCGGGGCGCAGCGCGTCGGTCACGGCGTTGACGACGGCGGCCGGGGTGCCGATGCACCCTGACTCCCCCGCGCCCTTGGCGCCCAGCGGGGTGCCGGGGCTGGGGGTGCACGTGTCCTTGATCTCGATGGGTGGGATCTCGCTGTAGGTCGGCAGCAGGTAGTCCAGGAAGCCGTTGGCCAGGTGGGGCACGCCGTCCTCGCCGAAGGTCATGCCCTCGTAGAGGGCCTGGCCGAGGCCCTGCACGGCCGACCCGAACGCCTGGCCGCGCACCACGGTGGGGTTGAGCACCACGCCGCAGTCGTCCACCGCGACCAGCCGCAGCACGCGGACGGTGCCGAGCTCCGGATCCACCTCGACGACCGCGACGTGCGCGCCGAAGGGGAACGCCATGCCGGCCTCGAAGCGGTCCTCGACGCGCAGCGGGCCGGTGGCCTTCACCAGTTCGGCGAGGTCGGCGACGGCGGAGTCGTCCCGCGCCGCGCGGACGACCCCGTCGGCCCACTCGACCTCGTCGACCAGCAGGCCCCACAGCTGCGCGGCACGCGTGCGCGCCTGCTCGATCAGCATGGCGGCGACGTGCTGCAGCATCGCCCCGGCCACCTGCGCGGAACGGCTCGCGAACGATCCCAGCCCTTCGGGCTGTTCGTCGGTGTCCCCCTCGACGAGACGGACCCGCTCCTCCGCGATGCCGAGGACCTTCGCGACCAGGGCGGGGAAGACCGTCTCGTGCCCCTGACCGCTCGGCGCGGCACCGCACCGCACGGTGACGGTTCCGTCGGCGTGCGCCTCGGCGCTGCCGAACTCGTGCAGACCGCCGGGCTCGCCGCCGGAGCGTTCGACGTAGCAGGAGACGCCGATGCCCAGTGGGAGAGCCTGCGGATCCTCGCGGCGGCGAGCCTGTTCGGCACGCCAGGCGGCGTAGTCCAGGGTCTCCAGGGCGAGGTCCAGAGCGCCGGCGTAGTCGCCGCTGTCGTAGCGTCGGCCGGTGGGCGTCTCGTACGGGAACGCCTCAGGCGGGATGAAGTTGCGCCGCCGCAGCTCCACGGGATCGATGTCCAGTCGGCGTGCCATCAGATCCATGGCCCGTTCCAGGGCGATCGCCGCCTCGGGGCGTCCCGCACCGCGGTAGGGGTAGGTCACCATCGTGTTGGTGAGCACGGAGCGCAGGGTCGCGTGCACCCGTGGGGTGGTGTACGGGCCCGTGGCCATCCACACGGTCTGCATGGGCAGGCCCACCCCGAGGTGCGGATAGGCGCCGACATCGGCCTCGACCTTCAGTTCGTAGGCGAGCAGCCTGCCTTCGGCGTCGGCCGCCAGACGCACGGTCTGGTCCTGGCCCCGGCCTCGGGTGGCGACGAGCATCGACTCCAGCCGGTCCTCGATCCAGCGGACCGGCCTACCGAGCTTGACCGCCAGGTGGGCGACGACCACGAACTCGGGGAAGGCGGCGCTCTTCGAGCCGAAAGCGCCCCCGGTGTCGGGAACGACGACCCGAATCCGGTCGGCGGACCATCCGAGCAGCGCCGCGAGCTCGCGTTTGAGCCGGTGGGGCATCTGGTGTCCGGACCAGACCGTCAGGCGGTCCCCCTCCGGCACGGCGAGGATGGTGCGGCACTCCATCGGACTGGGCATCAGCAACTGCTGGCGGTAACGGCCCTGCACGACGGCGGCGGCCTCACGCCAGACGGAGTCGTCGACGGGCTGCCCGGCCTCCCCGCGCAGAGCGGTGTTGCTCAGGCCGTCGAACAGACGGGGTTCGTCCATGGCCGCCGCAGCCGGCGTGATCACTGCAGGCAGCGGATCGATGGCGAAGGTCACCTCGGCCACGCCGTCCTCCGCGCGGTAGCGGTCCTCCCCGAGGACGACGGCGACCGCCTCTCCGGGGTAGCGCACCCGCTCCTTGACCAGCGCCGGCCACTCCCGGCCCGCGACGGCCTCCTCCGTGGACAGCCGCGCCAGCAGGGTGTGCGGAACCGCGGGAAGGTCCGGGAGCTCGGCGGCCGACCAGGCCCCGACGACTCCGGGGACCTCGCGGGCCGCAGCGCAGTCCACGTCCCGAAGCAGCCCGTGCGCGACACGGCTTCTCACGAACGCGGCGTCGAGGCATCCCGGAACCGCGATGTCCGCGACGAACCGGCCGCTTCCGGTGAGGAGCCTCTCGTCCTCACGCCTGGTCCAATGCTTCACGCGCAGACCTCCTGGGCCCGTGTCTGAACAAGGAAATCGGGAAATCGACGGTCCGCGCCTGCACGGCTCGGGAGATGTTCACATCCCGAAGGCCGAAGCCCGATGGCTGGAGGCTACCGTCGTGGGAGTCCTCGCATGCGGCGGCCGCAATCAGCGTGCACCGACGGAGGAGTGCTGTGCCCTCCGCGCACAATCCGAGGGTCACGCGCTGCACCGACGGAAGTGATTCCCTCCATCGGGAGGCGGCGCCGACCGGTCACACGGCGTCCTGGCGCACGGTGCCTCGCAGCGCGGGCCGGGTGCTACTGGATCTCCTTCTCGACCAGCGAGTGATCGGGGAACAGGCCGCCGCCGGTGTCCGAGGTGTTCAGCCACACGTCGCCGTCCAGGCCGATGCAGGTGATCAACTCGTGGTGCTGCTCGACATACTCGGAGTTGCCCGGTCCGCCGGTGTAGTCCTGGTAGCCCAGCCGGGCCGCCGACACGCCGGAGATGCACTCGGCCCCGCCGGGCACCTCCGTGGCGGTCTCGGCGGTCCCGTCGGGGTCGCGCCGGCCCTGCCGGACGTGGTTGTCCCGGCCGACCAGGAAGATGTGCTCCATCACCCGGCGGGCACCCTCGTTCCAGTCCATGAAGGTGCTCGGCCGCTGCGCCATGGAGCCCCAGCGGTTCGGCCCGGCCTGGTAGTTGTAGCTCGCGCGGCCGGGCTCCGACGGCCGCCCCCGCCATCGGCTCCTCCCCTGGGGTGTGTCGACGCCCTGGTCAGCTCCAACCACTGCCGGTGCACGGGCTACCAATCCATCCGCTGCGCGATCCTGCGGCCACTCGTGATCAGCGGCCGCGGCCGCCGTAGCGGACAACGGCCGCCATTCGTGCGGACACCGCTCAGGGTGTCACTGCGTCGGGATCGTGCGCACCGGGTGCTTGCTCAGGATGGAGACCCGGTTGAAGGCGTTGATGGTGATGGCCACCCAGATCACCGCGGAGATCTGGCCGTCCGTCAGGACCTCGCGGGCGGCGCGGTAGGCGCCCTCCTGCAAGGCGGCGTCCGCCGGGTTGGTGGTCGCCTCCGCCAGGGCGAGGGCGGCGCGTTCCTGCGGGGTGAACAGGTCGGTGTCGCGCCACGCCGGGAGGGTGCCCAGGCGCTGGGCGGTGTCGCCCGCCTGCTGGGCGGCCCTGGTGTGCACGTTGAGGCAGTAGGCGCAGCCGTTGATCTGGGAGACGCGCAGGTTGACCAGTTCCACGAGCTTGCGGTCCAGCCCGGCGTCGGCCGCGCCCGCACGGGCGGATTCGGCCGTCGCGCGCATCGCGCGGTAGGTCTCGGGGCTCTGCTTGTCGATGAAGACCCGCCGGCGCCTCGGGGTCACGGTCACATCCGTCGCTGTCACGTCACTCACGGAAACTCCTCTGGCGGATCACTGTCGGGCGGCACTGCGCCATGGCATGATAGTTGAAACTGAAACATTCTTGAAGAGTCGACTGAGGGGACCTACCGTGACCACCACCGAGACCGATCCCGTCGAGCCGCGCGGCGAAGCCCCGGACCGGAAGGCCGGCCCCCGGGTGGAGGTCCTGCCCGCGCGGGACGTGCCGCTGGGCGGGCCGCGGGCGATGACCGTCCGGCGCACCCTGCCGCAGCGGGCCCGGACCCTGATCGGTGCCTGGTGCTTCGTGGACCACTACGGGCCCGACGATGTCGCCGTGAGCGGCGGGATGGACGTCGCCCCGCACCCCCACACCGGGCTGCAGACGGTGAGCTGGCTGTTCAGCGGAGAGATCGAGCACCGGGACAGCCTCGGTGTCCACGCCTTCGTCCGCCCCGGCGAGCTGAACCTGATGACGGGCGGGCACGGCATCAGCCACTCGGAGGTGTCGACGCCCGCGACCACCATCCTGCACGGCGTCCAGCTGTGGGTGGCGCTGCCCGAGCAGCACCGGCACGCCGAGCGCGACTTCCAGCACCACGCACCGGAGCCCGTCCCGCTGGACGGCGGCGAGGCTCGGGTCTTCCTCGGCTCCCTGGCCGGCGACACCTCCCCCGTCCCCACCTTCACCCCGCTGCTCGGCGCCGAGATCACACTCCGGCCGCATGCCACCGTCACCCTCGACGTGGACCCCGCCTTCGAGCACGGCCTGCTCGTCGACCACGGGGACGTCCGGATGGCGGGCACGCCGCTGCGCCCGGCCGAACTCGGCTACCTCGCCCCCGGGGCCACCACGCTGACCCTCGCCAACACCGGCGACGCCCCGGCCCGGACGGTCCTGATCGGCGGCCCGCCCTTCGAGGAGCAGATCGTCATGTGGTGGAACTTCATCGGCCGCAACCACCAGGACATCGTCGAGGCCCGGGAGGCCTGGCAGAACGGATCCGACCGATTCGGCAGCGTCACAGGCTACCCCGGAGACCGCCTCCCCGCCCCCGTCCTGCCCGGGACGACCCTCACCCCGCGCGGGAATCCCCCGGTGCATCAGGCGGGCTGAGGAGCCGTCACACCGGTCAGGTCGACCGTGACGTCCGGGCGCCACGGGAGCAGTGCGAGGTCCTGGTCCTGCAGGGCGAGGACCAGGGCCGAGTCGGGCAGCACCCGGCGCAGCTCGCGCAGCAGCGCCTCGGCGGTCGGGCGGTCGAGTCCGGCGGTGGGTTCGTCGAGCAGCAGGATGCGCGGCCGGCGCAGGATCGCGCGGGCGACGGCGAGGCGGCGGCGCTGCCCTTGGGACAGCGCGCGGCCGGCGGGGCCGACCGGGGTGTCCAGGCGCAGGGCACCGAGGCCGACCGTCGCCAGCGCGGCGCGCAGTCGCTCCGGGTCGGCGAGTGGTGCGGCCAGGCACAGGTTGGCCGAGACGGTCGTGTCGGCGAGCCAGTCGTCGGCCTCGACCAGGGTGAGCACGTCGGCGACGGCCTCGGCGGGCAGGTCCGCGACGGGGGCGCCGCCCAGCCGTACCCGGCCGGAGGTGGTCGGCAGCCGTCCGGCCAACTGCCCGAGGAGCGTGGACTTCCCGCTGCCGTTGGGGCCGGTGACGACGACCAGCCGGGGAGCACGGACGGTGAACGAGAGTGGCCGCCCACCGTTGGCAGTGGGCAGGTCCGCCACGGTGAGCACCGGGCTGCCCCGCGTCGGTGCGGGCCGCTGCCGGTCGGTGGCGGTCGCGGTGAGCGGGCCCAGACGCGCGGCCGCGTCCTGGGCGCCGGCCAGCTCCTGGAGCAGCTGCGGAAGGCGCTCCAGCAGGTCCCACACCGCCGCGAGCAGCAGCACCTCGCCGACGGCGTCGGCCACCGGCTGCGACCAGCCGTCTGCCTGCAGCGCGAGCAGCAGGGCGAGACCCTGGCCGAGGGCGGCGAGCAGCCGCAGGCCCAGGCGGCCCACTCGCTGCTCGGCCGCCGCGGCGGCGGCCGCCGCCTCCTCGCGCTCCAGCGCCGTCGCGACGACACCTCGGACCTGCGGCATCGCGTCCAGGCAGCGCAGTTCGTTGAAGGCGGCCCGGGCGGCGATCAGGTCCGTCCGTGCGCCGGCCCGCGCGGCGGCGGCACCCGCGAGGTGCCGCCGGGCCCGGCGCCCGGTGCGGATCGCCCACCAGGTGCCGCCCGCGAACACGCCGAGCTCGGCCGCGCCCAGTGTCGGGCTCGCTCGCAGTAGCAGCACTTCCACCAGCACCGCGGTGACGGCGCAGCCGGCGAGTGGCGCGACGACCTGGGCAGGCAGACCGGCCACCGTCTCGACATCGGTGGTCAGGCGGGCGAGCAGGGTTCCGTCGCGTTGGGCGCGGAGCTCGCGCGCGCTCAGCTCGCCCGCGCCCCGGACCAGGCGGCCGCGCAGGGTCACGGTCGTGGCGAGGACGACCCGGTGGCTGACCAGCCGTTCGAGGTAGCGCAGCGAGGTGCGCAGCAGGGCGAGGGCCCGGACCGTCCCCGACGGGTACATCCACGACCAGGTCGTGTTGGCCAGCAGTGTCACCAGCGCGCAGGTCGTCAGGAACCAGCCGGACAGGCCCAGCAGGGCCGCTGCGCTCAGTTCCGCCGCCGCGGCCAGTGTGATGCCGACGGCCAGGTCGCGGCGGGGCATGGAGTGGCGCAGCAGTTTCCAGGCGTTCATCGCGGCCTTCCCCGGTCCAGGCGGATCGTCCGGTCCGCGAGCGGGAGCAGTTCGGGGCTGTGGGTGGCGAGCAGCACGCTCCGGCCGCGCGTCAGTGTGCGCAGGGCCGCCACCACGCGGGCCTCCGCTACCGGGTCGAGGTGAGCCGTGGGCTCGTCCAGGCAGAGCAGCGGTGCGTCCCGCAGCAGGGCCCGCACCAGGGAGAGCTGCTGGGACTGGCCGGAGGAAAGCCCGCTGCCCCGCTCGCCGAGCGGGGTGTCCAGCCCGCCCGGCAGGTCGGCGAGCAGGTCGCCGAAACCGAGCGTGCGAAAGGCGGCGGCGAGTTCCGCGTCGCTGGCGTCCGGCCGAGCCAGCAGCAGGTTCTCGCGGACGGTGCCGGGCAGCAGGTGCGCGGGCTGGCCGACCCAGGCGACCGAGCCGGGTGACGGCGGCTGCCGGGTGCCTTCCCGCTCGTGGGTGACGGTTCCGGCGGCGGGTTCGGCCAGGCCCGCGGCGACGGCGAGCAGGGTCGACTTGCCCGCGCCGCTGGGCCCGGTGACGGCGAGGAACGCGCCGGGGGTGAGGTCGAGACTCACGTCGTCCAGCGCCGGGTCCTCCCGATCGGGATGACGGACCGTCACCCGATCCAACCGCACGCCGACCGCGTCGCCGGTGCGCCGGTCCGGCGCGGGCCGGGCCGGTGCCACGCCCCCACTGCCGGCGCTGCCGAGGACCTCGTCGATCAGCTCCGCCGCGGCGCGGGCCTCGGCGCGGGCGTGGTAGCCGCGGGCCAGGTCCCGGGCGGGGGCGAAGTAGGCGGGGGTGAGCACCAGCACGAAGAGCGCGGTGGCCAGGCTCATCCGGCCGGGCACCAGCGGCAGCTGGAGGTAGTCGAGCAGCGCCAGCCCGCAGTAGGTCGCCACCACGGCGAGGGTCCCGGTGATCAGCAGCTCGATCCAGGCGGTGGAGAGGAAGGCGACCCGCAGCACCGTCTGCGTGCGGTGGGCCAGTTCCTCGTCGTCCTCGCGCAGCGCGACCGCGGCGGTCTCCCGGGCACCCAGTCCGATCAGCGTTGGCAGGCCGCGCAACTGGTCGAGCAGGCGCGCGCTGTGGCCGCGCACCGCCGTCAGCTGCGCGTGGACGGCGGCCTGCGTGCCCAGGCCGATGACCTTCAGGTTGGCGGGCAGCAGCGGGGTGGCGGCAACCAGGATCAGTGCCACGAACCAGCTGCGGACCGCGATGGCGGCCAGCGTCAGGCCGCTGCCCAGCAGCATCGTGGTGCGGGCGGGGACGTACTCGGTGAGCCACTCGGTCAGCCGGGCGACCTCGCCGGTCAGGGACTCGGCGAGGGCGGCGTCACCGATGCCGGGGCGGGCGGGGCCGTGCGCCGGCAGAGCTGCGGCGAGCAGACGCTCGCGCAGGGCCGCGCGCACCCGGCGGGCACCGCGCGCGGCAGCCGCGTCGGCGGTGGACAGCAGCACCGACCGGACCGCCAGACCGGCCAGCACAAGCCCGGCGCCGGGCAGGACCTGCACCGGGAGCCGTCCGCCGTGTTGGCCGGTGAGCCCGCGCTGCGCGGCCCAGGCCAGACCTGCCGCCCAGAGCACGGTGCCCAGTGGGGCCAGCCCGCGCAGCAGGCCCGCCCGCCGCAGCTCCCCGCGACCGGGCTCGGCCCACGCGTGCAGCCGGGCCGACACCTCGTCGTCCCGGCCCCGGGCCCGCTCGTCGCCGAGCTCGGTCAGCAGTGCGGCTGAGACGCTCACGTCCCGGCCCCGGCGGAGTCCGCGTCGTCCGGGTCGAGATCGAAGACCCCGTCCCGCTGGTCCCGCCGGTCGCCGAGGATCCAGGCGACCAGGGCCGTCGCCGAGAGGAGGGCGATGCCCACGGGGTCGATCCAGTCGGCGACGCCGCCGAAGACGTCCTGGGACACGGCCGCCAGCCCGACACCCAGCACGGTGAGCAGCGCGCGCCGGACGACGACCACGAAGCCACCCGGCTCGGGCCGGACTTGGCGGGATTCCCTCGCGCGCACCCGGAGCGGGGCGAGCGGCGCCTCGGGAGCCTGCGTGAACTTGCCGCGGAAGGCCCACCAGGCGTACGCGTTGTAGGCGAACACCACCGGCATGCACAGCCCCACGCCGACCACGAGGAAGGTCTGCGAGCTGGACGGGCTGGACGCCTGGTGCAGCGTCAGCCCAGGAGGTACGACCACCGGCGCGGTCGCGGCCACCAGCGCCAGCAGACCGCAGACCTGGGCCGCGACCACACCCACGAAGGGCCGCCAGTCCGGCCGCCGCCCGAAGCCGTGCCAGGCCACCGCACCCGCGGCCACCGCACCGGCGACCGCGATCCAGTACAGCGTCGCGCGCACCGGCTCGTCGAACCTGAACTTCTCCGGATCGGCGACCTCCAGGCCGAACCCGAGGATCAGCGCGGCCACGGTGGTGCCCACCAGCAGCGGGCGCCCGGCCCGGCCCGCCCGCTCGCGGGCGGCGCCTTCGGTCTTGTCCTGCAGCCAGGCGGCGCCGGCCAGCAGGTAGAGCACCACCAGACCCAGCGCGCACAGCACGCTGTACGGGGTGAGCCAGTCGAAGGCGCCCCCGCTGAACGAACCGTCACGCTGCTCCAGTCCGGAGAGCACGCCGCCGAGCACCAGGCCCTGGCAGAGGGTCGCCGCGAGGGAGGACGCGCCGAACAGCAGGGCCCAGCCGCGCCGGTAGCCGGCGGCGGCACTCTGGAACTCCAGCCCCATACCGCGCAGGATGATCGAGAGCAGCATGCCGATCAGCGGCAGGTAGACCCCCGGCAGCACGGTCGCGTAGACGCCGGGCAGCCCCGCCCACAGGGCGACGCCGGCCAGCACGAGCCAGCTCTCGTTGGCGTCCCAGGCGGTGGCGATCAGCTCGCCGTACTCGCGCCGCCCCTCCCCCTTGGCGAACAGGCTGAGCATGCCGACGCCCAGGTCGTAGCCGTCCAGGACGACGTACATGCCGAGCGAGAGCAGGACGAGCGCGTAGGTGGCGTACTCAAGCAACGGAGGCCTCCGTTCCGAAGGTGGTCGTCGCGACGGCGCCCGCGGGTGCCTCGGGGCCGGCCTTGACCGTCCGGACGATGTAGCGGACCCAGATGACCAGCAGGGTCGTGTAGAGGAGCACGAAGGCGGTCAGGGTGGTCGCGGCCTGGGCGGTGGTCAGGTGCGACAGCGCGTCGGAGGTGCGCAGCTTGCCGTAGACCACCCAGGGCTGGCGCCCGGTCTCGGCGGTGATCCAGCCACCGGTGATGGCGAGGACGCCGGCCGGTGTCATCCAGACCATCCAGCGCAGGAAGCGGCGGGAGTCGAACAACCGCCTGCGCAGGCGCAGCACCAGCCCCGCGAGGGCGGTGGCGAACATGGCCAGGGCGGTGAAGTACATGGCGCGGAAGCCGTAGAAGGCGCTCCACATGTTGGGCCGCTGGTCGGGTGGGGTCTGCAGCAGGCCGGGCACCTCGGCCTTGCCGGTGAGGTCGTGGCCGATCACCGCACCCAGGTGCGGGATCGTGATCCGCAGGTCGTTCGCGCCCTGGCCGGTGTCGGGGACGACGACCAGGTTGTATCCGTTGTTGTCGGTGCGCCAGTTCCCCTCGAACGCCTGGAGTTTCGCGGGCTGGTGCTGGGCCATGAAGACGGCGGTGGCGTCGCCGACGTACAGCTGGATCGGCATCAGGACGGCGAGCACGCCGAGGGCGATGGACAGGCAGCGGCGGGCGAACGGCAGCGCGGCCCGGCGCTGCTTGACCAGGTACCAGGCGGAGATGCCGCCGACGAACCAGCTCGCGCTGATCAGCACGGCCAGCAGCATGTGCGGGAAGCGGTAGGTGAAGGCCGGGTTGAGCAGGACCTCGCCCCAGTCGCTCGGGTGGAACTGGCCGGCCGCCTCGGTGTAGCCGGCCGGGTCCTGCATCCAGCTGTTGGCGGACAGGATCCAGGTGGTGGACAGCAGGGTGCCGAAGGCCACCATCCAGGACGCGAAGGCCATGGTGCGCGGCTTGACCCGGCCCTCGCCGTAGAGCATGACGCCGATGAAGCCGGCCTCCAGGAAGAAGGCCGTGATGACCTCCATACCGATGGTGACCCCGATGACGGGTCCGACCGCGTGGGCGAAGACACCCCAGTTGAGGCCGAACTCGAAGGTCATCACGGTGCCCGCGACGACACCGAGGCCGAAGCCGACCGCGAAGATCTTCTTCCAGAAGCGGAAGATCTGCTGGTAGAGCGGGTTGCCCGTGCGTACGTACGCGGTCTGCACGACGGCAAGCAGCACGGAGAGGCCGACCGTGAGGGCCGGGAAGGACATGTGGAAGATCGCCGTGATGGCGAACTGCCACCGTGACAGTTCTATGGCAGCCGGTGAGGCCATGAGGTCTCCGGAGGGGACGCGGAACGGGCTGGTGCGGGGGTCAGGGGCGCGGAATGCTCCGCGGATCGGCGCATGCCGGGTGGATCACTCCCGGTAGAGCAGCACCGTGGCGCCGGCCAGCACCGCGCTGGCCACCAGGGCCCAGGCGATCTGACCGTGCAGCACCAGGACCGCGCCCGGCACGGCGCCGGCCAGCATGGTGGCGACCGCGAGGATCCTGCGCCGCTGGCGCGGCGCGGCACCACCGGCCAGGCGGGAGTCGGCCGCCAGGCCGGTCAGGGTGAGGGTGAGCACCGTGGTGGTGAGGTCCGGCACACCGAGACCGCGCACGGTGCCGTTGCGGACGCCCATCGCCACCGCCACCAGGGCGATCACGGCGTACCGCACGGATCCGTCCGCACTCCAGGCGAAGGCGACGACGGCGGCCGCACCGTGCAGCGAGACCTCCAGGACCAGGGCCGCGCGCAGCCATCGGCCGCGCCGCGTGGTGGTGTGCCGCCCCGCGAGGCGGCCGGCCAGGACCGCGCCGGCGAGGAAGGCGGCGAGGGAGGTCAGCGAGCCCGCGACGGAGAACCCGGGGGCTCCGGCCAGGGCGAAGGCGATGACGACGACGTTGCCGGTCATGTTCGCCGTGAAGACGTGGCCGAGGCCGAGGTAGCTCACCGCGTCGATCAGGCCGCTCACCGCAGTGAGGGCGAACAGGGCCAGCGCCAGCGGATGACGGTCGTGGACCTGTGCTCCGGGGAGCTGTGGCGGGGCGGTGCGGGGATCGCCTGCGGGCGCGGTCATGACGCCTCCTCTCCGAATTGACGCATCGTCAGAAGAAGCACGGGTCCAGCGGCCCCGCGCCCTGACCCGGGAGGGCGAGACCGCGGGCTTCGCGCCAGGCGCGCTGCTCCTCGGAGGCCGCCACGGCCTCCGCCACCCGCTCGGCCTGGTGGACGCCGGCGAGGCCGGGCGCGGGGGTGGCGTGGTAGCCGCCGAACCGCGTGACCGGGCTCCACGACGGCGCCACCGCGGGCAGGTCCGGGGCCAGCCCCTGGTGCTCCTGGGCGCCGTGGACGATCCGGCCGCCGACCACGGTGAGCACGGACTCGATGTGCGGGATGTCCGGCTCGGGCACGGTGAAGTAGTCCGCACTGAGGATCGCGAGGTCCGCGTAACTGCCCACGGTCAGACGGCCCTTGACATCCTCCTCGCCGGTGAGCCGGGCGCCGCCCAGGGTGTAGAGCTCCAGGGCCTGTTCGCGGCTGAGCCGGTTGTGGTCGGCCGCGAGCCGCCGCCCGCTGACCGCGCGGCCGGAGACCAGCCAGTGCAGGGCGACCCAGGGGTTGTAGGAGGAGACCCGGGTGGCGTCGGTGCCCGCCGCGACGGTGAGACCGCGGTCCAGCATCGCGCGCAGCGGCGGCGCCTCGGCGGCGGCCGGGGCGCCGTAGCGGGCGACGAACGCCTCGCCCTGGAAGGACAGGCGGTTCTGCACGGAGACGGCTCCGCCCAGGGCCGCGATCCGGTCGAGGCTGTCCGGGCTCACCGTCTCCGCGTGGTCGAAGAGCCAGCGGTTGCCGTGCGGGAAGAGGCCCTCGGCCGCGAGCTTCTCGAAGACCGCGAGGTCGCGGCGGATGGTCTCGTCGTAGGTGGCGTGCAGCCGGAAGCCCCAGCCGTTTTCCATCAGCAGGCGGACGGCCTTCTCGAACTCCGTCTCGTACGCGCCCAGGTGCGGCCTGGGCTCGGTGAAGTTCTCGAAGTCGGCCGCGGCCCAGGTGAGGTTCTCCCCCGCTCCGTTGAGGCGCAGCCACGCGTCGCCCTCCCCTGGGCGCACGGTGTTGACCCAGCGGGTGAGGTCGTCCAGTTCCTGCCCCGCGGTCTGCGGGAAGAGGTGGTAGGCGATCCGCAGCGTCAACTGCCCTTGCCGAGCCAGGTCCATGACGGTGCCGTAGTTCTCCGGGAAGCTCTGGAAGCCGCCGGCGGCGTCGATCGCCGAGGTGAGGCCGAAGCGGTTCAGCTCGCGCAGGAAGTGCCGGGTGGAGCCGGCCCGGTCGGCCTCGTCCAGCGCCGGCGCCTTGGCCAGCGTGGAGTAGAGCAGCAACGCGCCCGGCGCGGCGATCAGCAGGCCGGTCGGCTCGCCGTCGTGGCCGCGCACGATCTGGCCGCCGACCGGGTCCGGGGTGTCCCGGGTGAAGCCGGCGGCGCGGAGTGCGGCCCGGTTGAGCAGCGCCGACTGGTAGAGGTGCAGCACGAAGACGGGGGTGTCGGGTGCCGCGGCGTTGAGTTCGTCCAGGGTGGGCAGCCGCCGCTCGGCGAACTGGTCGGCGGACCAGCCGCCGACCACCCGCACCCACTGGCCGGGCGGGGTGCGCTCCGCCTGGACCCGGAGCATGGCGAGAGCCTGACGCAGCGTCGGCACGCCGTCCCAGCGCAGCTCCAGCACGTAGTTGAGACCGCCGCGGATGACGTGCAGGTGCGCGTCGTTGAGTCCCGGGACGGCCCGGCGGCCGAGCGCGTCGACCACCCGGGTGCCCGGGCCGACCAGCGGGACGATGTCCGCGTCGTCACCGACCGCCTGGATCAGTCCGTCCCGGACGGCCACGGCGGTCGCCTGGGGACGGCCCGGGTCGTTGGTGTGCACCTTGGCGTTGCGGATGACCAGATCGGCGGGCTGGTCCGGGATGCCGGGGCGGATGCCGGCGACGGGCATGCTGGACAACGGAGTTCCTTTCGGGCGACGGCAGCTGATGGGTCGGCGTGCGCGGTCGAGGTGCGCGCCGGGTCAGTGGGGGCTGAGCGCAGCGGGTGGGATGAACGGCAGCGCGGGGCTGTCGGCGGGCCGCGGAGCCGCCACGGCCGCGACGGCCAGCGCCGCGAGTTCTCCCCCGGCTCGCTCGACCCGCACCGGCAGGGTGTCGGTGAGCGCGTCGCCGGTCCCGCCCCAGTCCTCGGAGGCCGCGAAGACGGCGGTCGGGGCGACGAGCGCGCGCTGGTAGGCGAAGAGCGGGCGCATCGCGTGCTCGAGTGCCAGGGAGTGGCGCGCGGTGCCGCCCGTCGCGGCGATCAGCACCGGCTTGCCCGCCAGCGCTCCGGGTTCGAGCAGGTCGAAGAACGACTTGAACAGGCCGCTGTAGGAGGCCGAGAAGACCGGCGACACGGCGATCAGCGCGTCGGCCGTGCTCACCTCCTCCAGCGCGCCGGCCAGCGCGGGCGCGGGGAAGCCGGAGAGCAGGTGGTGCGATATGAGGGTGGCCAGCGGGCGCAACTCGTGCAGGTGCACCCGGACTTCGCGGCCGGCCCGGGTGAGGTGCGCGGTGGTGGCGTCGGTGAGCCGGTCGGCGAGCAGGCGGGTGGACGAGGGCTGGCTCAGTCCGGCCGAGACCACGGCCAGGGTGATCGGCGAGGTCGTTTCCATGATGTGGCTCCGTCGGGGTCAGGAGGCGGTGGGGACGCGGTCCCGGAGCGCGGCGTGGGTAGGTGCGTCGGGCACGGTCGCGGGCCGGCCGGCGGCGAACTCCTTGCGGAGCACGGGCACCACCTCCTCGCCGAGGATGTCGAGCTGCTCCAGCACGGTCTTCAGCGGCAGCCCGGCGTGGTCCATCAGGAACAGCTGGCGCTGGTAGTCCCCGACCACCTCGCGGAAACCCAGGGTGCGTTCGATGACCTGCTGGGGGCTGCCCACGGTCAGCGGCGTCTGCTCCGTGAACTCCTCCAGTGAGGGCCCGTGGCCGTAGACCGGTGCGTTGTCGAAGTACGGACGGAACTCGCGGACCGCGTCCTGGGAGTTGTGGCGCATGAAGACCTGCCCGCCGAGCCCGACGATCGCCTGCTCCGGCGTCCCGTGCCCGTGGTGGGCGAAGCGGGTGCGGTAGAGCTCCACCATCCGCCGGGTGTGCTCCTGCGGCCAGAAGATGTTGTTGTGGAAGAAGCCGTCGCCGTAGTAGGCGGCCTGCTCGGCGATCTCCGGGGAGCGGATCGAGCCGTGCCAGACGAAGGGCGGTATGCCGTCCAGCGGGCGCGGGGTGGCGGTGAAGGACTGCAGCGGGGTGCGGAAGCGGCCCTCCCAGTCCACCACGTCCTCGCGCCACAGCCGGTGCAGCAGCGCGTAGTTCTCCACCGCGAGCGGGAGGCCCTGGCGGATGTCCTGGCCGAACCAGGGGTAGACCGGGCCGGTGTTGCCGCGCCCGAGCATCAGGTCGACCCGGCCGTCAGCGACGTGCTGCAGCATCGCGTAGTCCTCGGCGATCTTCACCGGGTCGTTGGTGGTGATCAGGGTGGTCGCGGTGGAGAGGACGATCCGCTCGGTCCGCGCGGCGATCCAGCCGAGCATGGTGGTGGGCGAGGACGGCACGAACGGCGGGTTGTGGTGCTCGCCGGTGGCGAAGACGTCGAGTCCGACCTCCTCGGCCTTGAGCGCGATGGCCAGGATCGCCTTGATCCGCTCGTGCTCGGACGGCGCCCGTCCCGTAGTGGGGTCGACCGTCACGTCGCCGACGCTGAATATCCCGAACTGCAAGGGGTGCCGCCTTTCCGCTGACCGGGCGGCCCGGTGGGGCCGCCCCGGCGAACCTAGGCAGCCCGCGGTGCCCGGAGTGCTTTCGCAGCGCATCGTCGGTTGCCTCGCAGCGCACGGCGCGTGCGGCTGACCTGGGAATGCGCTGTCAGTGCAGTCTGGGAACAGTCCCGGGCGCGCAGCGAGCAGCCGCGTCGGGCCGGCGCGCATTAGCGTCGTCGAACGTGGCGCCCTGATGGCCCTGCCAGGCGCCGACGTTCCCGTCAACTCCCCGAATGGAGAAGAACCATGGTCGACTTCGCCACGGTCCACGCCGCCCCGAGCCCCGATCTGCTCACCCCGGACAACGCGATGATGCTGTTCGTCGACCACCAGCCGCAGATGTTCTTCGGTACCGGCAGCGGTGACCGCACCTCCATCATCAATTCGACCGTCGGCCTGGCGAAGGCCGCGAAGATCTTCGACGTCCCGGTGGTGCTCTCCACCGTGGCGGCGGAGTCCTTCTCCGGGCCGATCCTCCCGCAGCTGAAGGCGGTCTTCCCCGATCACGGGATCGTCGACCGGACCAGCATGAACGCCTGGGAGGACGAGGCGCTGGTCGAGGCGGTCAAGGCGACCGGCCGCAGCAAGATCATCCTGTCGGGCCTGTGGACCGAGGTCTGCCTGGTCCTGCCGGCGCTGTCGGCCCTGGAGCAGGGCTACGAGGTGTACGTGGTCGCGGACGCGTCGGGCGGTGTGAGCCCGCGGGCGCACGAGCACGCCCTGCAGCGGATGACCGCGGCCGGCGCGGTGCCGGTCACCTGGCTCCAGGTGCTGCTGGAGCTCCAGCGCGACTGGGCCCGGACCGAGACCTATGTCGCGGTGACGGACCTGGTCAAGGAGCACGGCGGCGCCTACGGCATGGGCGTCGTCTACGCCCAGGCCATGGTCAACCCGCACGCCGCCGGCTGACGGGCCGCGACCGAACTCGACCGGAGTCCATCATGAACACGGGCCTTCTCCTGCTGCGGGTGGTCGCCGGCCTGCTGATCGCGGGCCACGGCGTCCAGAAGGTCAGCTTCCGCCTGGGCGGCAGCGGACTGGCGGGTGGTACCGCCGAGTTCCGCGGCGACGGCTTCCGCGGCGGGAGGCTCACCGCGCTCGCCGCCGGCGGCACCCAGATCGGGGCCGGACTGATGCTGGCGCTCGGCCTGCTCACTCCGCTGGCCGGCGCGGGTGTGATGGGCGTGATGACCGTCGCCCTCACCGTCAAGTGGCCGCACGGGCTGTGGGTGCAGCACGACGGGTACGAGTACCCCCTCGTGCTGGTCGTCATCGGTGCGGTGCTGGCCGCCACCGGCCCCGGCCAGTGGTCGCTGGACGGCGCCCTCGGCCTGGCGCACTGGCCGTTGTGGTGGCTGCCGGTGGCGGTGGTCGCCGGCGTGGGCGGCGGCCTGGCCACACGGCTCGCCCTGCACCGGGCCTGACCGCGGACACCTCCCGATCGCGCGGGCCCGGAGCGCCCTCCTGCTCCGGGCCCGCGCCCATTCGTCACCCAGGGAAGGTCGATGAAGTCGAGTACCGTCACGGATTCCGGCGGGTCCGCCTGGACCCCGCTGCGGGAGAAGGTGTTCCGCGCGCTGTGGCTGGCCCAGTTCGTCTCGAACGTGGGCGGCTGGATGCAGACCGTCGGGGCGCAGTGGCTGCTGGTCGGCCACGGGGCCGCGCTGGTCTCGTTGGTCCAGGTCGCGGCCGGTCTGCCCGTGCTGCTCCTCGCCCTGCCGGCCGGCGTCCTCGCGGATCTGGTGGACCGCCGCAGGCTACTGCTCGGAATGCAGGCGGCCATGGCCGCGGTCGCCGCCGTGCTCGCCGCGCTCGCGCTGCTCGGCGTCCTCGGACCGTGGTCGCTGCTGCTCCTCACCTTCTTGCTCGGCTGTCTGACCGCGCTGAACGGTCCGGCCTGGCAGGCGCTCCAGCCGAGTCTGGTGCCGCGCGAGCAGCTACGGCAGGCCTCGGCACTCGGGGCGGTGAACATGAACGTGGCCCGTGCGCTCGGGCCCGCGCTCGGTGGTGCCCTGGTCGCGGCCGCCGGCGTCGGCTGGACCTTCGCGTTCAATGCGGTCTCGTTCCTCGGCATCGTGCTGGTCCTGCTGTTCTGGCGCCCCGTCGGCGCGACGCCGGGCCGCGGCCAGGAGCGCGAGCACGCACTCGCGGCACTGCGCGCCGGCGGGCGCTACGTGCGCAGCGCGCCGGGGGTTCGGCGGATCCTGCTGCGCAGCGCGTTGTTCGTGCCCGGGGCGGCCGCCCTGTGGGCGCTGCTTCCGGTCATCGCCGTACAGCGTCTGGGGCTTGGCCCCTCGGGGTACGGCGCCCTGCTCGCCGCGGTGGGGCTGGGGGCGGTCCTGGGCGCGGGCGCGCTGCCATGGCTGGGCGCCCGCCTGAGGACGACCGGCACGCTGGCGCTGGCCGGAACGCTGACGGCGGGCACGCTCGTCGTCGTCGCCGTCTCCACGGACGCCGTCCTGGCCGGCTTCGTCCTCGCGCTGGCGGGCGCGGCCTGGATCTGGGGACTCTCCACCCTCAGCGCTGCCTTGCAGCTCGAACTCCCCAACTGGGTCAGAGCGCGGGCGGTCGCCTTCTACCTGCTCGTCTTCCAAGGCGGCAACGCCCTGGGCGCGCTGGTGTGGGGGCAGCTGGCCCAGTACACCGGACTCACCGCCGCTCTGACCACCTCGGCCGCGCTGCTCGTACTGGGTGTGGTCTCCCTGCGCCGGCTTCCGTTGCTGGACGGCCGGGTCGATCCGTCACTGTCCGACACCTGGCCCGAGCCACGGCTGACCGTCGAGCCGGCTCCGCAGGACGGCCCGGTCCTGGTCACCGTCACCTACCGGGTCGCCGGCGCGGACGCCTCGGCCTTCGTCCGCGCGATGGGTGGCGTCGAGGCCTCCCGGCGTCGGACCGGCGCCATCAGCTGGGGCCTGTACCGGGACGCAGCCGAGCCGGACCGGTTCATCGAGGTCTTCACGGTGACCTCGTGGGCGGAGCACTGCGCTCAGCACCACGTGCGCTACACCGGGATCGACCGCGAATTCGAGCGCACGGCCCGGAAGTTCGTGCCGAGCGAGCCGGTCGTGACGCACGCCGTGCCGGCCCGGGAATGAGCCGGGTCCGGGCCGGCGTGCGCCCGCCGGAGCAGCCACGCCGGCGTGCGGCGGCTCAGAGGCCGAACCGGGCACGGTGGGAGGCGGGGACCAGATCGGCGTACTCGGGGTGCTTGGTGATCCACCCGCGGATGAAGGGGCAGTAGGGCAGCACGGCGAGCCCCTGCTCGCGCGCCGCGTCCAGCGCGGCACGCGCCAGCTTGCCGCCCAGTCCCCGACCCTCGAAGCGCGGGTCGATCTCGGTGTGGATGAAGGCGATCTCGTCGCCGGAGCGGTGGTACTCGGCGAAGCCGGCGAGTTCGCCGCCGTCGTGGATCTCGAACCGGGACTTGTCGGCGCTGTCGCTGACGAGCTGCTCCATCGTTCCTCCTGCAGGGTGTGGTCGACCGCCTCGGGAATGGGCGGCACCTGATCGTTGACGGCCGGATCATGGCGACACCGGGAGCATAGTTTAAGAATCAACATTTGTCCCCCTGGCATCGCACGGCTCCCGCCGACGGCCAACCTAGCGACGAACGACGGTGCCGCCGGGTGGGACGGCACTCGGACGACACTCCGTGCCTCCTGGGGGCAGCGCTGGGCACGCAGAGAACACGCCGACCCGGTCGGGCTGCCTAGCGTCGTTCAGGGGCCGGACCTGCCCAACGCAGGCCTGCCGGTGCATGACCATCAGATGGCGTGAGGGAACGGGCGAAGAGATGAGCGGAACCGACGAGTTCGACCTCGTGGTGCTGGGTGCCGGTCCGACCGGGGAGAACCTCGCCGATCGCGCGAGGGCCGGCGGGCTGAGCGTGGCGATCGTCGAACGCGAGCTCGTGGGCGGCGAGTGCTCGTACTGGGCGTGCATGCCGAGCAAGGCGCTGCTCCGGCCGCCGGCCGCACTGCGGGAGGCGCAGCGGCTGCCCGGCGCCCGGGCGGCGGTCAAGGGCGGGCTGGACGCCGACGCGGTGCTGCGGCGCCGGGACGACTTCGCCTCGCTGTGGCGGGACGACGGCCAGGTGGCCTGGCTGGAGTCCGCCGGGATCACGCTGGTCCGCGGGCACGGCCGGCTGGACGGCGAGCGACGGGTGGTGGTGGACGTCCCCGGCGGGGGCCGCCGCATCCTGACCGCACGTCACGCCGTGGCCGTCTGTACCGGCACCGGTGCAGCGCTGCCCGACCTGCCGGGCCTCGAGCACACGGGTGTGTGGACCAGTCGCGAGGCGACCAGCGCGCCCGAGGCCCCCGGCCGGCTGGCCGTCGTCGGCGGCGGCGTCGTCGCCGTGGAGATGGCCACGGCCTGGAGCGCGCTGGGCAGCCGGGTGACCCTGCTGGTCCGGGAACAGGCCCTCCTGCCACGACTGGAGCCCTTCGCCGGTCAGCTGGTGGCCGAGGCGCTTCGGGAGTCCGGGGTCGACCTGCGGTTCGGGGTGTCGGTGACCGGCCTGGCCCGGGACGGCGAGGTCGTCCTGGACCTCGGCGAGCACGGCGAACTGCGGTCCGACGAGGTGCTGTTCGCCACCGGACGGCGGCCCGCGACCGGCGATCTGGGCCTGGAGACGGTCGGGCTGGAGCCCGGCGGATGGATCGAGGTGGACGACACCGGGCTGGCCCTGGGCGTGGACGGCGGCTGGCTCTACGCGGCCGGAGACGTCAACCGCCGCGCGCTGCTGACCCATCAGGGCAAGTACCAGGGCCGGGTCTTCGGCGCGGTGATCGCCGACCGGGCGGCCGGCCGTGAGCTCGACCTCGCTCCCTGGGGGCGCAGCGTCGCGACCGCCGACCGGGCGGCCGTGCCCCAGGTGGTCTTCACGGACCCGGAGGTCGCCTCGGTCGGCCTCACCCTCGCCGAGGCGGCCGCGACCGGCCGGCGCGTGCGGGCCGTCGACTACCGGATCGGCGACGTGGCGGGGGCCGCGCTGTACGCCGACGGATACCGCGGGCAGGCCAGGGCCGTGATCGACCTGGACCGGGAGACCGTGGTGGGGGCGACCTTCGTCGGGTCCGGGGTCACCGAGCTGCTCCACTCGGCGACCGTCGCCGTCACCGCCGAGGTACCGCTCAGCCGGCTCTGGCACGCGGTACCCGCCTACCCGACCATCAGCGAGGTCTGGCTGCGCCTGCTGGAGGCCTGGCGCGGCTGAGGAAGAAGTCGCAGAGCAAGTCGCAGAGCAAGCGGACGGCCGTCCTGTCGGCGGTCGTCCCGAGGACACGAAGTACCGAGAGCAAGGAGCGAAATGATGGTGGCGGCAACGAGAGAGGACGAGCGGCTGGGCGAGCCGGACCCGACGGTGGCCGGGATCGAGACGCCCACGGACACGGATCCGGTGGCCGGTACCGGAGCCGAGCCGCACCCGCACGCGATGACACGGATCACCCTGCGGCCCATCGCCTCGCCGATGCCCCTGGGCTTCTTCACGGTGGCCATCTCCTCCGTTGTGATCAGTAGCCTGCAACTCGGCCTGATCGACGGTGCGAACCGGCAGGCCGTGGCGCTCACGGTCTTCTCCGCCTTCGTGCTCCAACTACTGGTCAGCATCCTTGCGTTCGGCGCCCGTGACGTCATCGCGGCGACGCTGATGGGCGGATTCGCCGGCGCCTGGCTGGCCAACGGCCTGGTCACGTCGGCGGACGCCCACGGCGGGGCGCAGGTGCTCGGTGTGCTGAACCTGGCGTTCACGGTCTTCGCCGCGCTGATGGCATCGGTGGCCAAGCCGAAGAAGGTGCTGTGGCTGCTCCTGCTGATCGCCGTACCGCGCTACTTCGTCGCCGGCGTCTACGGCCTCTCGGGCGCGGCCTGGCTGGGCCACGCCGCCGGGGTGCTCGGCATGCTCCTCGCGGCGGTCGCGATGTACGCCGCCTACGCCCTGATGCTGGAGGAGCTCCGAGGCAGGGAGGCCCTGTGGATCGGACGCAGCGGTCCCGCGCGGGACGCCATGCACGCGGGACTGGCCGATCAGCTGAACCGGCTGGAACAGCATGCGGGTGTGCGCCGGACCCTGTAGTCGGTGGCCCGTCCGACCGCCCGGATCGATCTGACGGCGGGACGCGATTCGGCTGTGCTCGTACCCGAGGACGGGTACGAGCACAGCCGAATCGCGTTTCGTCCACGGCCTGCGGAGTCCGCGCCCCCGGAGTCGGTGGACGGCACGAAGAAGTGCCGGGCCCGCCGACGAACGGACCCGGCACTGAGCGGGCCGGGCCCGCCGACGAACGGTCCCGGCCCGCGCTCACGCCCCGGTCTCGGGGGTGACGACCAGGTGCTCGGCGAGGAACCAGACCTGGGTCTCGCCGGTGCGGATGATCTGGGAGACCAGGAGGTCCTGGGTACCGTCGTCGCCGAGCTCCGCCGTGCGGGTGGCGGCGTCGCGGACGTCGGCGAGGATGGTCTCGTGGGCGTCGAGCAGGCGCGAGAGCATCGAGTGCACGTCCTCCGCGCCGTCCGGCGGGCGCGGCACCCCGGTGATCAGCGCGGCGTGCCGGGGGTCGCCCACGGCGACGCCACCGAGCGTCTGCACCCGTTCGGCGAGCGCGTCGACCAGCTCCAGCTGCTCCTGGGCGTGCTTGTCGAAGAGCAGGTGCAGCTGGTAGGCGGTCGGCCCGCGCATGCCCCAGTGGCACTTCTTGTACAGCGCGTACAGGAACTGGGTGTCCGCGAGGACGCGGTTGAGCCGCTGGCACGAGTACTGCCGGGCGTCGTGGGAGAGCGCGATCGGCAGCTGAGTGACGGTGCCGAACTCCTGGATCTCCGCGCCGTGTTGGTGGAGGTGTGGCTGGCTGTTCATGGTGCTCCTGGGAATGGCCGGGCTGTTCGGGGACCAGGCTAGGAACGCGCGGGCCCCCGGCCTGTTCCGACGGCGCACCGCCTGCGTTCCTTCCGTGCACCCGCACGGGAGTTGGGCCCGGGTGAGTCGCCGGGCAACCGGAGCACTCTCGGGCGACACCGGGTGCTCTCCGAGGCAACAAACCGGCGACGGCCGCCCCTAGCGTGAGCCCCATCGCAGCCACCCGCTGTCCGAGAGATAGGAAGAACCATGCCGTTCATCACCGTTGGCCAGGAGAACTCCACCTCCATCGACCTCTACTACGAGGACCACGGCACCGGGCAGCCGGTCGTCCTGATCCACGGATTCCCGCTGAGCGGACACTCCTGGGAGCGGCAGAGCGCCGAGCTGCTGGACGCCGGCTACCGGGTCATCACGTACGACCGGCGCGGCTTCGGTCAGTCCTCGCAGCCGACCACCGGCTACGACTACGACACCTTCGCCGCGGACCTCAACACCGTGCTGGAGACCCTCGACCTGCACGACGCCGTGCTGGTCGGCTTCTCGATGGGCACCGGCGAGGTCGCCCGCTACGTGTCCACCTACGGTTCGGCCCGCGTCGCCAAGGTCGCCTTCCTGGCCTCCCTGGAGCCGTTCCTGCTCAAGACCGACGACAACCCGGACGGCGTCGCCACGAAGGACTTCTTCGACGGCATCGTCGCCGCCGTGAAGGCCGACCGGTACGCCTACTACACCGCCTTCTACCAGGACTTCTACAACCTGGACGAGAACCTCGGCAGCCGGATCAGCGAGGAGGCCGTCCGCAACAGCTGGAACGTCGCGGCGAGCGGCGGTTCCTTCGCCGCCTCGGCCGCCCCGACCACCTGGTACACGGACTTCCGCGCCGACATCCCGCGCATCGACGTCCCCACCCTGATCCTGCACGGCACCGGCGACCGCATCCTGCCGGTGGAGAACACCGCCCGGCCGTTCCACCGCGCGCTGCCGTCCGCCGAGTACGTGGAGATCGAGGGCGCGCCGCACGGCCTGCTGTGGACCCACGCCGAGGAGGTCAACACCGCGCTGCTCGCCTTCCTCGCGAAGTGACCCGGACGGCCGTCCTCCCCCGACGGCGGCCGTCCGCCCCGTCGTCGGTACCGCCGTCGCCGGCCCCAGGCC